>JAJYLU010000367.1 GCA_021787505.1 Nitrospirota bacterium
TCGACTGCGATAAAAGCGACCTGCGAAGAGGATGCCCGGCGTGTCACGAGTCCCGAGACAACCACGCCCTCTTCCACGAGAGAGCGTCTTATCTTATCGCCTGCATCGTCATCTCCGGCAACTCCACGAAGGATCCCCGGCCTCCCGAAGGCTTTCGGGATTGCGGGAATGACAATGCTTGTACAAGAACCAATTCGTTTGTAGGATAATACCTTTACGCCCCCCTCCGGCGCTAGTACCGTGACGCAGGCCAACCGCGTGTTGTACTATATACAGTATATGGATAAGGGTATATCCGAAGGTCTTCTGCCGGTGTCCGTCCTGTATGTGGAAGATGAGCCCCTCACAAGACAGGTCGTGGCCGGGATGATCAAGAGAAGAGTTCCGACGTTGTTTGAGGCCGGAGATGGAAACGAAGGGCTGGCCCTCTTTAGGCAGTTCAGGCCGGATATCGTCATTTCGGACATCAGGATGCCGGTCCTGGACGGCATCGAGATGTCGAGAGTGATCAAATCCCTGGACAGCAACACCAAGATTGTCCTCACCACCGCCTATAGTGATGCAAAGACGCTCTTGACTGCGATCGAATTGGGGGTCGACAAATATATCCTGAAGCCGGTGGATATGGACAGTCTTTTTGCCGCGCTCGAGAAGTGTGCCGAAACTATTATCCTTACCAGAAAGATACGGCAGCAGGACAGGGAAAAAGACGAGCTTATCGCCAAGCTCCAGGACGCCCTCGATAATGTAAAGAAATTGAGCGGTCTCATCCCGATCTGCTCGAACTGCAAGAAAATCAGAGACGATAAGGGATACTGGAACCAGATCGAAATCTATATCTCGGAACATTCGGACGCGTTGTTTACCCATGGTCTTTGCGATGAATGCACAAAAACAATGTATCCTGAATATTACGACAAGATACAGGAGAGGAAAAAGAAGTGACGAAGCCCGCCGCTTCGTTACCTTCATTTGCCCTGTCCTTTCTCATTGTCTTTGCCTCCTTGCTACCTGGATTTGACTGCCGGTCTGATGCCGCAGATGCGGCAAAGACGATAAAGATCGGCGGGACTGGGAGCGCGCTTGCCACCATGAGACTGCTCGGTGAGACATTTCAGGATAGACATCCCGGCATAGTCGTGAAGGTATTCCCGAGCCTCGGCAGCGGCGGAGGGATCAGGGCTGTGCTGGAAGGCGATATCGATATTGCGGTTGCCAGTAAGAAATTATCGCCTGCCGAGAAAGCAAAAGGCCTGGTTGCCTATGAATACGGCAGAACCCCCATGGTGTTCGTGACACACAAGACAAACCCCTCGTCTGATATCACTCTGAAACAGGTCATCGATATATATTCGGGAAGGATGTTGAGCTGGCCTGACGGCACACCGGTTCGCCTTGTGACACGTCCTGCAGGTGAGAGGGCCGTACACCTGCTTGAAAGCATATCGGAGGAGTTGAAAAAGGCAGTCCTGAGTGCGGCAGCGCGACCCGGCATGACCGTTGCGGTCACAGATCAGGAAAATGCAGACCTGCTCGAAAGACTGCCCGGCTCCTTCGGAGTTGCCCCTCTCTGTCAGCTCATTTCTGAAAATAGGGGGCTGAAGGTTCTGTCGCTGGACGGCATAAAGCCAGGCGAAAAAACGTTGGCCAACGAAACCTATCGTTATGACTATGACCTCTACCTGATGACCGGCCCTCGCTCCTCACCTGCATCCCGACTTTTCGTCGATTTTGTTTTTTCCAGGGCAGGGCAGTCGGTTCTGACCAGAATGGGCTATGTGACAGCCGGGCGGCACAGATGATTTGCTGACATGCAGGTATCCATCGCCAAGGTCATACGGATCACGCATACCCTGTCGATACTGCTTTCGCTCCTGATCGCCCTTACCGTCCCCCTTGTCTACTTTTCGGTAGGATACCAGAAAGAGGCTGCGGTCCTTGAGACGGAGGCCCGGGCGAACGCATCTCTCGCCACACGTATAATAAGCAATAATCCGCTTTTGTGGCGGTACGAAGGACAGCGCCTCGAAGAATTCCTCTCGCATCGTCCGCCTGATAATAGGAAAGAAGTACGCCGCATCTTCGACGAAAAAGGGGTCTTGATCGCGGAACAAGACGAAAACCTTGACCCTCCTCTTATGAAGCGCTATTCTCCCCTCTTCGACTCGGGGCATGTCGTGGGAAGGCTCGAGATCAGCCGTTCACTACGGCAGCTCTTCGATTCAACAGCGAAATTGACTTTCGCTGCCGGGTTGTTGGGGTTCTTCGCCTATCTTTTTATGCGCATGGTCCCCCTCCATGCACTTGACGAAGCGCTGGGTACACTCACTGAATTAAACAGAACACTCGAGCAGAGGGTGAACGAGGAAGTTGCGAAGGGAAGAGAGAAAGACCTCCTGCTTATGCAGCAGTCCAAGCTCGCGGCGATGGGTGAGATGATCGGCAATATCGCCCATCAGTGGAGGCAACCCCTTAACGCCGTGGGACTGATCATACAGGACCTGAAGAGCACCTGCCTGCTCGGCAACCTCGATAAGGAGTATCTTCACAAAAGCGTAGAAAAGGCTATGGCGATAATGCGGCACATGTCCGCGACCATAGATGATTTCAGGTTCTTCTATCAGCCGGAAAAAGAGCGCGTTACGTTCAAGGTGGGAGATGCTGTGGCCAGGGCCCTCTATATTATCGATGCGAGTTTGGCCAGCCACGGCATCGGGATTGAAGCCGACGTAAGGGACGATATGTCCGTCGACGGCTTCCCCAATGTATATGCCCAGGTACTGCTGAACCTTCTGAGTAATGCAAGGGACGTTCAG
>JAJYLU010000368.1 GCA_021787505.1 Nitrospirota bacterium
GGAAGAGGCGGACGTGAAGCTGGGCAAGATTTCCCTTGGCTCTCCGGTAGGAAGGGCGCTCATCGGTAAGGAGGTCGGGGACACGGCGATCATCAAGGCGCCTGCGCGCACGATCGAGTACGAGATACAAGAGATCACGTTTGAGTAGATACTTCAGGGCAGAGATACGATCGAACCGTCCTCTCAATAAAAACCACAGTCTCCTTTCCCTGGCAAACCTTGAACCTATGGAAGAACCCCATCCGGGACAGTTCTACATGCTGGAGGTGAGCAAGGGAATGGACCCGCTCTTAAAACGCGCCTTCAGCCTCTTCCGCCGGACCCCCGAGGGCATCCGGCTCCTCTTCCGGATAAAAGGAAAAGGGACATCGATTCTGAGGGACTTGAGGGAAGGGACTGAGATAACGGTGCTCGGTCCTCTCGGCAACGGGTACCCCCTCCCTTCTGATAAAGAGAGTCCGCTTGTCATTGCAGGCGGGATAGGCATAGCCTCAGTCTTTTCCCTCGCGGAAAAAATCTCGAAAAAGGCCTTCGTCTTCTATGGCGCCAGAACGGAACGGGAGCTTTTTGTGGCGGGCGAACTCGAAAAGATATATAAGGAGCTGGTGGTCTGTACTGACGACGGATCCTGCGGGGTAAAGGGGACGGTCGTTGATGCCGTTAATGACTTTGTCCGGAACCGCGACGGCATTCATCAGCCGGTAATATACGCCTGCGGGCCGAACGTTATGCTTCGGGAGATCGCGAAGACCGCCGCGGCAAACGGGATTAGCGCCTACGTCTCCCTCGAAGAACACATGGCCTGCGGCATCGGCGCTTGCCTCGGGTGCGTGGTGAAAACAAAAACAGGGTACAAGAGGGTCTGCAAAGAAGGGCCGATTTTCGCCGCGGCCGAGATCGTGTGGCAGCCATGAATCTTGAAGTAAATATCGGCGGGCTGAAGCTCAAGAACCCCGTGATGACCGCATCCGGAACGTTCGGATACGGAGAGGAGTATGCAGAGTTCGTTGACCTCAATAGGCTGGGTGCGGTAGTCGTCAAAGGGCTTTCGCTTAAGCCTAAGGAAGGCAACCCGCCGCCGCGCTTGGTGGAGACTGCATCCGGCATGCTGAACGCCATTGGTCTCCAGAATATCGGTATCGAGAGGTTTATCGGGGAGAAGCTCCCCTTCCTGAGGCGGTTCGATACTGCTGTGATCGTAAATTTCTTCGGCGATTCGGTCGACGAATATGCCGAAGCGGCAGAACGGCTGAGTGCGACCGAAGGCATTCACGGTCTTGAGATGAACATATCGTGTCCGAATAAGCAGGCGGGATGGTGTATATTCGGCACAGACCCGAAGGTGACTATGCGGGTCGTAGGTGCGGTGAGAAAAAAGACGGCCCTCCCTCTCATCGTGAAGCTTTCTCCGAATGTCACGGACATATCGCTCATGGCGAGGGTCGCCATGGAAGCCGGCGCGGACGCCGTCTCCCTGATCAATACAATAACCGGCATGGCGATCGATATTAAGACGAGGAGGCCGAGACTCGCCAACATTACCGGCGGGCTGTCCGGCCCGGCTGTGAAACCGATAGCGGTCAGGATGGTCTACGAGGTATACAGGTCGCTGAAGATCCCGATCATCGGTATGGGCGGCATCATGAACGCCGGCGACGCGATCGAGTTTCTGATCGCGGGCGCCTCCGCGGTGGCTGTCGGGACGGCTAATTTCGTGAACCCGAGGGCAACGACAGAGATCATTGATGGTATAATTGATTACATGGAGAAGGAAGGAATTGGGGACATCGGTTCTATAACAGGAACTGTCCATGCCGGGTAGGCCGCTTATAACCCTTACGACCGACTTCGGGTATGACGATCCGTTTGTCGGCGTGATGAAGGGCGTAATTCTCAAGATCAACCCTGAAGCGAGGATCGTCGATCTCACCCACGGCATCAGGCCGCAGGACGTTCAGGAGGCGGCATTCACCGTCGGCATGAACTACCGATATTTTCCTTCGGACACGATCCACGTGGTCGTTGTCGACCCCGGGGTCGGCTCGGCGAGGAGGCCGCTTCTCGTTTTTTCGGAAAACCATTTCTTCATCGGGCCCGACAACGGTGTCTTCTCCTATATCTACCGGGTGAGGCATGAGACTCTCGAGGTGGTCCATATCACTGCGGAACATTATTTTCTCCGGAAGGGGAGTCCTACTTTTCAGGGCCGGGACCTTTTCGCGCCGGTGGCTGCCTGGTTTTCGAGAGGCGTCCATATCGAGAAGTTCGGCGACCCGATTACCGACTACCACGCGATCGATATCCCGTTTCCCGAGACTGCGGACGGCAGGGTGCGCGGTAGCGTCATCCATATAGACCGGTTCGGCAACGCGGTATCGAACATCTCGAAGGATGACATCGGCAGACTGACCGGCACAAATACGGGCGGCGGCATCCGGGTCTCTCTTAAGGGGAGGGATGTGCAGTTGAAGAAGTTCTATTACGAGGCGGCCGACAACGGCCTTTACTCGGTGATAAACAGTTCGGATTATCTCGAATTCTTCGTCTGCGCCGGAAACGCCGCGTCGCACTATCACATCGCGGTGGGTGATGAGGTGGGGGTCCGGATCGACTGATCTGTAGGGGCGGGACGTCGTAATCCTGTGCGCTGTCAGGCCGAGTTGGACTTGTTCCTGGAGTAGAACTTGTTTCGATTTCTTGAACCTGTTTCTTTCCGTTCCCACTCCGAAGAATCGCAAAATCTGAGTTGACGTTAATTTCTCCCTAAACTTTGCGCCGAGAGCCTGCGGTGTGGCGATGAAACTTTCGCCTA
>JAJYLU010000369.1 GCA_021787505.1 Nitrospirota bacterium
CAGGGCCGATTTTCTTTATCAGCGCCGCTTCGATATTCATATGAATGTCTTCCAGCGCCGTGCTGAACCTGAACCTTCCCGCCCCGATCTCCGAGGCGATCTCTTCGAGACCTTTTACTATGGCTTCGGCGTCTTTCTTGGGGATGATCCCCTGCCTGCCCAGCATCTTCGCGTGGACGATGCTTCCCGCGATATCCTGCCTCCAGAGACGCCTGTCATAGGAGATGGATTCCGTGAAGGCTTCGACCAACTCCGACGTCGTGTGTGTAAACCTGCCAGCCCAGGGTTTTTTCAACGTGTTCCCTCCCTTTGAATACCTGTCGATGCCGCGAGCAGAGAAGCCCTCAGGCCCACTGCCACTCATTACCGCGATAATGTAAAATAATAGATAATAATATGATAAATCGATCCATAAAGCAACTAAGAGAACAGGTCAATTGCGCTATCAAAGGGAGCGAAAATGCCGTCAAGATGGCGATAGAGTCGCTTCTGGGACGGGGCAACCTGCGTATCGAGGACGTTCCGGTTATTATCCTTCTTTCCAGCCGTACTCGCCTATAAGGGGTACGAAGACGCAGGGAGTGTGGTATTCCTCCTGAACACCTTTATCTGTTTTTTTAAGCTTCAGCAGTTGCTGGGAATATCTTCCGCCGACCGGCACGACAACAATGCCGGCATTCGAAAGCTGATCCATAAGGGGGTCCGGAATTTTGGGCGAGGCCGCGGTAATGATTATGCGGTCGAAAGGGGCTTCTTCGGGCCATCCGAGAGTGCCGTCTCCCATCCTTACCTGCACGTTCTGATAGAAGAGTTCCCTCAGACGTTGTATCGCAGCCTCGGCAAGGGCGGCGACCCGCTCGATCGTGAATACTTCCTTTGCAAGTTCTGCAAGAACGGCGGCCTGGTATCCCGACCCGGTCCCGATCTCGAGCACCTTTTCATTTCCGGTGAGTTCAAGTAGCTCTGTCATGACCGCAACCATATAAGGCTGCGAGATCGTTTGCCCCTCGCCTATAGGCAGTGCAGAGTCATCGTAAGCCCGGTTCGCCATGGAGTGGTCTACAAAAAGATGCCTCGGTACCCGTTTCATCGCGGCAAGGACCCTTTTGTCCCTGATCCCCCGGGGGACAAGCTGGGTGGAGACCATCCATTCTCTCATTTCCGAGTAGTCCAAGGGGCGCTATAGCCTCCTGATGATTTCACGGGCCGCGACAACACCCGAAGCCGAGGCCTGTATGAGACCCCTGCTTACGCCGGCGCCGTCTCCTACAGCGAATACGTTGGGGATCTCTGTCTCGAGCATGTTCGTAAGTTTTAGCTGCATCGAATAGAATTTCACTTCGACCCCGTAAAGAAGCGTATGCCGCGAATTCACGCCCGGTGCTATCCGGTCGAGCGCCTCGAGCATCTCCAGGATGTCGCAGAGATAGCGGTAGGGTATCACGAAGCTGAGGTCGCCCGGCGTCGCGTCGGCAAGGGTCGGCCGGACGATGCCCTTTGCTATGCGTTCGTGAGTCGACCTTCTCCCGGACATCAAGTCGCCGAGTCTCTGGACGATGACGCCTTTTCCCAGGAAGTTTGCCAGTTGTGCGATATACCTTCCGTACGAGATAGGCTGATCGAAGGGCTCGGTGAAGAAGGTGCTGACGAGAAGGGCGAAGTTCGTGTTGTTCGTTTTTCGCTCGGCATAACTATGGCCGTTTACGGTCCATATTCCTTTAAGATATTCCTTGACTACCTCGCCGTAGGGATTTACGCAGAATGTCCTGACCTTATCGTCGAACCTCTTCGAGTAAAAAAGGAGTTTTGGCTCATAGGTGATCTTGGTGAGAGGTTCAAAGACCGGCGCAGGGATTTCCACCCGCACGCCGATATCGACAGGGTTCTTCAGAAGGGTAAGACGGAGTCTCTTCGACTCCTCTTCGAGCCACCGCGAACCTTCTCGTCCCGGAGCAAGTATCAGGAATTCGGAAGCGATCTCGGCGCCGTCCTTCAGCCGAACACCCCGATACTTTCCGTTTTCGACAATGGCGCTCTGTGCCTCGGTCTGAAACAGGGTATCGATGGTCCCGTCGACGTCATCCCGTATAGCCTTGAGAAGCGTCCGGCACCTGTCCGTGCCGATATGACGGATCCGGGACGGAACAAGGACGAGACCGTTGCGCGCCGAGAGCCTTTCGACTTCACGGATCTCCTCGGTGACCCCGCCGAATAGTTCTTCCGGTGCGCCGTATTTCAGATAAATGTCGTCCACGTACTGTATAAGGGCACTTACCTCGTCTTTGTCCATGTAACGAGACAGAAAGCCGCCTACCTCGGGAGAAAGACTCAGCTTGCCGTCACTGAAGGCCCCGGCACCGCCCCAGCCGCTCAGAAGGTCGCATTCCCTGCAGGCGGTGCAGGATATGTTCTTTATCTTTTCCGGACAAGAGCGTCTGTCGATATCCTTGCCTTTTTCGATCATGAGGATGCGTCTTTTTCCCGACGACCGCAAAAGTTCCAATGCGGCGAATATGCCGGCCGGTCCTGTGCCGATAATGATCACGTCATATAGTTTCATAGACCTCTTTTCATGGGGCAGGGAATCGCCACTTTTCCTTGAAGTAGGAGAGGGCGTCGTAATTGGTCAGGTCAAGATGTATCGGCGTGACGGAGATAAAATTCGCCTGCACCGCCTCTATGTCCATGTCTTCCCCCCTCTCCCAGTAAGGTTTTCCTCCGCCTATCCAGTAATGCTTTTCGCCCCAGGGGTCGAAGGTCTCCTGGATCGCCCCGTCATACACGCGTTTGCCCTGTCTGGTAAATTTTATC
>JAJYLU010000370.1 GCA_021787505.1 Nitrospirota bacterium
CGCAAGGAGACTTAGAAGATGAATCTGAGGGAGTATTTTGAGCTATTCAGGTATCTCATGGAAAAGCAATGTCTGAGGCAGGAGGACATCGTCTTCGTCGACAACATCGCAGATTGGTGCAAAGAACGCGGGATACCCGAGCCTGACAGGGGAAAACCGCTCAAGCTGATCTTGAAGGACGGCCAGGGCTGCAAGCTCCTTCTCAGGGAAGATGTCCCCGATGAGGCCATCGACGAGCGGATCCGGGCGGTGAGGATACGCGACCAGGTTACTGACGTCGCATCCAGCAGGGCCGACCTGCTCGATTCGCCCCAGAGGAAACTGGCATTTCTTTTTTTAAACGAATACGCCTACAGCCTTCCTGAGGTCAAGGACGACCTTCTCGCCGACGAATGGGCCTTCAATGAAATGGAGAGGTTGGGATATTTCAAGACGTGAAAAAAAAGTAAAAATGGGAGGTAGGGGCGGCCCACTGTGGCCGTCCGGTTATACATGCCGCATTTCGGCCTGATGAATACGGAAGACAGCTTCAAGACCGCGGAGGGCGCCCTCCTCCGCGCGAAGCTCCACATCCGCGCTGGGAAACGTAGACTCCGCCAGGGGAAGATTTCGGCGGGCATACTCACGCTCTACGACGCCTTCTGCTTTGCGATGGACTGGTATGCGTTTCCACCCGAGAGGAGAAAGAAACTCGATATCCGGGAGGGAGAAGACCTGAAGAAGGAAAAGACCCTTTACGATATTCTCGTACGCTCGGGAGTGCTCGACGGCGTCTTCGATTTTGCAGCCTTCGACAAGCTCGTCGAGTATGCCTCAGAGAATGAGATGCCGGATTACGATCACAAAAAATTGCTGCAAGAGATCGAGTCCGTCATGACCCAGCTCGGCGTCATGCCCTTCGACGAAGCAGCCCTCCCGCCCGAAGACCCCGCGACGTTTTAGACTCTTATGCTGCGTCGTCTTCCCCAGGTATCCGACCCGATCTATTCGAAGAGCGCCCGGACAAACTCCGCAGGCACAAAGTCCTGAAGGTCGTCGATCCCCTCCCCTACTCCGATAAGCCTAACCGGGATATTCAGTTCCTTCTTGATCGCAAAGACGATGCCGCCCTTCGCCGTGCCGTCGAGTTTCGTAAGCGCGATCCCGGTCACGCCTATCGCCTCATTGAACATCTGCGCCTGCCTCAGGGCGTTCTGCCCGTTTGTCGCATCCACGACAAGGAGCACTTCATGCGGCGATCCGGCCATCGCCTTGCCGCATACCCTCTTCACCTTCTTGAGCTCGTCCATAAGAGAGCTTTTCGTGTGCAGACGCCCCGCAGTATCGATGATAACCACGTCCACTCCGCGCGCCTTGCCCGCCTCGACGGCATCGAACACCACCGCCGACGGGTCCGAGCCTGACTGGTGTTTTACGAACTGGGCGTCGCTCCTCTGTGCCCATATCTCCAACTGTTCTATGGCGGCCGCCCGGAAGGTGTCTCCGGCCGCAAGCAGCACGGAGAACCCCTGGTTCCTGAACCTGCTTGCAAGCTTGCCGATCGTCGTGGTCTTTCCGACTCCGTTTACCCCCACAGCAAGTATAACGAATGGCTTTTCACCGAAGACCACGAGGGGATGCGGATTGCCGAGCATCGAGACCATCTCCTTTTTCAGAAACTCCTTGACCGAACCGGCCCCTTTCATCTCTCCCCTGTCGGACTTTTCTTTGAGATGCCGGACGATCTCTTCCGCGTTCTGGGCCCCGACGTCGGAAAGGATCAGCGTCTCTTCGAGTTCTTCGAGCGACTCGTTGTCGACCGGCCGCCCGGCAAATATCGATTCTACCTTCTCTACAAACCCCTTCCTGGTCTTGACCAGACCTTCCTTCAGCCTATCGAAAAAGCCCATTATTCCACCTCAGCCCGCAGATTTGTACTGTCCGGAAAAACTAAAAGTACCTTCCTCCGGCAAGAAGATCTTTCCTGCTGATCACGTACGTCTCTCCCTGCAGCCTCCCGGGCAGCTTGATAGGATAACAGCTTCCGATGCCGTCTTTCAAATCCTCAAGTCCGTAATGCACATCGCACGTCCTGCAGACCACTCGCCCGCCCTCGAGGCGGTAGCCCGCCTTTTGGGGATAGCATTTTGCGCAGGCGTCGAAATAAGACTCCACGGAGCCGTTGACCTTCACCACAAAATAATTGATCCCCTTGTCGCCGGCATGGAAGGTAAAGAACACGGGCGTCTTCTCCTTCAGTTTATTCAGGACGATCCTTACGTCTGCCCCGTCGAAACGCGCCTCGGGATACGTCGGCTTCTTCGTGCAGGCATAAAGAGCGAGCAGGATGCCCAACGCGAACACGATCTTTTTCATACTGAATTGTAAATGGTGGAAATTATATTTATCAACTTTGGCGCGTCGCGCCCTTCGCGCAATCCGGCCCCCCTGGTCGTCGCGCCGGTTCGGCGTAGCGCAATGTCGAAAGACTCCTCGCCTGCGTCCCTGTTGCAGTCAATTTTGTATTGTTTTTTAAAAACATTCTGTTAGTATCTGACAGTCAAACGCAATAGGGGAAATGTTCGGAACTTCCTGGGCAGTCCATTAGGTTATTGCAATTCTGCGGAGCATCTCTAATTCATCAAGCATCTTCCCGACGCCGATGGCCACCGCTGTCAGGGGGTTCTCGGCGATGGTAACGGGAAGGCCGGTCTCCTGTTTGATCAGCAGGTCGATCCGGCGCAGAAGAGCACCCCCGCCGGCAAGGACTATGCCCCTGTCAACAATATCAGCGGCGAGTTCCGGCGGGGTGTTTTCAAGGGCGACC
>JAJYLU010000371.1 GCA_021787505.1 Nitrospirota bacterium
CGAAGCATTCATCATCGGGTTCAGCATGGAGCACAAAGACCGGGCCTTCCTGACAGCCGGAGCAAATACCTTTCTATTCAAAGATGATATAGATGCACAACTTTGCTCTCTCCTGAAGGCCGGCAGATCAGGCCTGTCTCTTGCGCGATAACCAGGGCCTCTCAAATATTTTTCATTGCCGAAAGCACGGTCTTGTTGCAGGGGTCCAGGTCCCTGTCCCGGACCTCGCCAGAACCGTTGCTCAGTTTCTTAATCAGGCATAAGGGAAATCGAAGCAAAATACAGGGTTTCCCCGATTGTATTTGCTTGTCCGAAATGTTAGGCTTCGTCAACTATCTTCAGGCTGCCGCCTCTGGCAAGAGATTTTGCTCTTTCCCGGTAACTCCCGTTGCGTTGATCAGTCACTCAATCAATAAAGGCGCATCATCATGCAAGAAGACGAGACACGGAACCAAGAAAGGCGCGAAACAATCAACGAGATGTCGGCGCTGCTCTCCATTGCGCAAAAAATGGGCTACAGACTTGCCATTGAACTGCATGGAGAATCGTACGCATCGATACGGGAGCTAAACGAGCTCCTGCGTCAAGCACGCCTGAAAATGGAGCTGATTCAGCTAACCTCAGAGGCAGAGGTCAATTTTCCGGACGCTGAGTAATACCCGGCCCAACAAGAGCGCTGAAAACTGCGTCGTGCACAATGAACGGGAAAGATTAACCTTGCGACTTTTCCAGGAGCAACCACATGGTGTTGAAAGAGGTAAGAGCTTTTGTCGAGGATCCCAAGCAGGAGATGTCGGCTGAGGAAAGAAATCTGTTTCTCTCGGCCAGGCTCGTTCAAGCTCCCTATTCGACGATGTCTATCGTTCGCATCGATCGCATGGAGACTGCTGCGAAGGGCTGGTGGATCACCTATAAAACTAAAAACGGCACTTGACAGGGATCAAGTCGGACAAGAACCGGATAATTGCGGATTTTTACTTCACCTCTGCCACATCTGCAGAGGTTATTTTAAGAGCCCGATAGAACAGTATGTAGTGGTTTTTTCAGGTTGGCCACAATATGTTGTATTTGTCTCTGCTCAGGGTTTATTATAAGAATAAAATTATAAATTTATGTTGATTTTACGCATGTTTCATGATACTTAATGAGTATAATGAGTACGTCAACAAAAAAAGTTCTGTTTCCGCAGTGCAGGTCAGAATCATGGTTAGCGTTCTATTTTCTTCGAACAGGTAAGTTTTGGCATTAATGTTTACGTCAAAAGCAACAGTTACCGCTGAAAAACCGGGGGGAGAAGATGAATGACATCGGCCGTATACTAAAAGAAAGACGAATGGCCCAGGGCCTTGAGTTGACCGAAGTGGCCAGAAAGACCTGCATCAGCTGCCATTACCTCAAGGCCATGGAGGAAGGACGCTTTCATGTTATCCCGAAAGTGTTCGACAGGGGCTATCTGAAGATCTATGCGAATCTCCTTCACATGGACTCCAAGCCTCTCCTGGCACTGTATGAACAAAAAAAATGCCCTGTCGTGGCACATCCCCTCGCCGGGCAGCACGCATAAAATTTTTTAGACTGGTGAGCTCCTTCTTCCGGGATCGAGTTGATCCTTCCCTGAACTCCTGAACTATACCTTGTGCCCGCCCAGTCCGCTCTTCCCCGATTTTCGTTCGATTTCCCTGCTCCGGAGCACGGCCCGCTTGATCTTTCCGCTCACGGTCTTGGGCAATTCCTCCATGAATTCGATCTCCCGGGGGTACTTGTACGGAGCCGTTCTCGACTTGACGAAATCCTGGATCTCCTGCGCAAGCTTATCGGAAGCCTTATATCCCGGCGCCAGCACAATGCAAGCTTTGATGACCTCTCCGCGGACCGGATCAGGGCTTGCGACCACGGCGTTCTCCGCGACAGCGGGGTGCTCCTGGATCACGCTCTCCACCTCGAAGGGGCCGATGCGGTAGCCCGACGCCTTGATAATATCGTCTCCCCTGCCCACAAAGGTAAAATATCCGTCGTCATCCCTGGTCGCCTTGTCTCCGGTATTGTACCAGCCCTGCTGAAAGACCTTCTTGTTCTCCTCCGGGTCTTCGAGGTAACTCTCGAAAATGCCGACGGGCCGTGCAGGGTTCACTTTCACGCAGATGTAGCCCACTTCATTCACCGGCACCTGTTTGAAATCCTCATCCAGGATATCGATCGTAAGATCCGGCAGCGGCTTTCCCATGGACCCGGGTTTCACCGGCAAAAAAGGATAATTCGCCACGAGCACCGTGGTCTCGGTCTGGCCGTAGCCTTCATGAATGGTCTTAGCCGTTGCCTCTTTCCAGACCTTGATCACTTCCGGGTTGAGCGGCTCGCCCGCCGAGGTGAAATGCCTGACCCCTGTATAGTCGTACTTTGAAAGGTCCTCGAGGATCAGCATGCGGTAGACCGTGGGCGGTCCGCAAAATGCCGTGACACCCTTCGTGGTCAGGAGTTCGAGGGTGAGCTTGGCGTTAAACCTGCCTTCGGCGTTATGGACGAACAGTCCCGCGCCCATAGCCCACTGCCCGTAGAGCCCCCAGGCGGACTTTGCCCAGCCCGTGTCGGAAACGACCCAGATGAGGTCCTTGTCCGTAAGACTGTGCCACAACCCCGCCGTGCGCAGATGGCCGAGGGGGTACGAGCAGAGGTGGTGCACCATCTTGGGATACTTGGTCGTGCCTGACGTAAAATAGATGAGAAAAGAATCATCGGCCATGGTCGGTTCCACATCGGCCCGGCGCAGGTTTGGAAAGTCGATGACAGCGGCTT
>JAJYLU010000372.1 GCA_021787505.1 Nitrospirota bacterium
CCTCGGAAACACGTCGGCTTTGTGTCTGAGATTGACCGCCTTGAGCGTTTCGTATACCCTTGTCTTGATCTCCTTTTCGCCAATCCCTCTGATCCTGAGTGCCATCGCCACGTTCTCGAAGACGTTCTTGTTCTGGAGCAGCCTGAAGTCCTGGAACACGATGCCGATATTCCGCCTGAGGAAGGGGATGCTCGATTCTTTCAGCTGTCCGGTTTCCCATCCGGCGATGGAAATGGTCCCCCCGTCCGGTTTTTCCGCAAAATAGATAAGTTTCAGCAGGGTCGTCTTGCCCGAGCCGCTGGGACCCGTAACGAAGAGCATCTCGCCTTTTTCTACAGAGAAGGTGATGTCCCGCAGTGCGGTCAGGTTATCGTAATCTTTCGTCACACCGCTGAAGTGAATCATCGGATTGTTTCCGTCGTTGGCCCAGGTCATCTCGTGCCTTTACTTCCCTCCCCTGATGATATAGTCGAGCAATACGTCGTCTAGGCTCCTGGAAATTTGCTGCTTTGCGCCGGCCTTCTGTTCCTGCGGTTGCTCTTCCTGCATTACTGCAACGGTTTCGTCATGTTTTTCTTCCCGCGAATCTCCGGGTGCATCTGCTGCGTCGCCGTGCACGCCCCGGATCAACTCCTTCATCATGGCCTTGTGTTGCTCTTTCATCAACTCCCGTACTTTCTCTTTGTAATCGGGGCTGGAAATCAGGTCCGCGTAACTGCTCTTCTTCGAGGCGAGTATGGTGCCCTTGTAGTAGAGGAGGGTGACTACGAGCGGGTTTTTGAGGCCGTTATCCTCTGTCTGGACATGGTAGAGCTTGCCCTTATAAGGCACATTGGTATTATAACCGACTAACATGAGTTCAGTTCATACACAAAGATGATACCTATTATAAATGCTGGAAGGACAAAAGTGAAGGGCAGTTCCGCCGAGTTCCCGACAACGGACGGGGGGACGGCAATGTGAGCACATCAAAGGGGCATATTGCCTCACGGAAAGATGCACAATGCGTGGACCTATTTTTCGACATGGATATGGATGTCGTCCTTTAGCTCCCCCGTCACGTCGCCGATGTAGGCGGCCAGAAGCCCCTCGTTCTGCATGGCGCTGATGAGTCTCTCCTTCTTCCCCGCGGGCACGAAGATGAGAAGGCCGCCCGATGTCTGCGCATCGTTGAGGAGGATCTTTTCTGGTTCTGAAACCCCCTCGCCGAACGTGACGTGTCTGCTGAAACTCTTGATATTGGCGATCGTGCCTCCCGGCACCTTGTTGAGGCCGATAAGTCTCGCGGCCTCCTCGAAAAAAGGTACCTGCCCGGAAAAAATCTTTGCCCTGCATCTGCTGGCGGTGAGCACCTCGTTTAAGTGGCCGATCAGGCCGAAGCCGGTGACGTCCGTTGCAGTGCTGACGCCCACTTCAATCATGATCTCGCTCGCCCGTCTGTTCAGCATTGCCATCGAAGAAGTGAATTCCCGGATCACCCCGTCGCTGCAAAGGCCGGCCTTCACGCCGGTAGAGATAATTCCGGTGCCGATCTTTTTTGTGAGGACGATCGCATCGCCCACCCTTGCCTTGGAGTTGTCGAGGATCCTGCCGGGATGAATTACGCCTAGGACGGCAAAGCCGTACTTCGGCTCTTTGTCCCTGATCGTATGACCCCCTATGACCGATACCCCCGCCTCCGCCATCTTGTCGATCCCGCCTTGCATGATCGCCTTCAGAGACGGGAAAAACCCGGGCTGCGCCGGGAACATCGCGATATTCAGCGCGGTCAGCGGCCGTGCGCCCATCGCGTAGACATCGGAGAGCGAGTTTGCCGCGGCTATCGCGCCAAACCAGTACGGATCGTCCACAATGGGGGTAAAGAAGTCGGCCGTCAGGACAACCGCAATATCATCGGTAATGCGGTAGACGCCCGCGTCATCGGCATTTGCATACCCGACAAGGACATTCGGGTCCGTGATTGGTGGCAGCTGCCCCAGCACCTGGAACAGGTCCGAAGGACTGAATTTGGCCGCTCAACCGGCGCAGCTTGACAGTTCAGTGAGCCTGATGTTCATCTTTCCCCCTTTCTTTACAGTTGCTAATTCGTTCTGTCACCCGGATACTTGCCTTTCTTAGTTATCGGGCAGCATGCGGGTGCGGGAAGCGTGCCTGCGTATTCCTTTTTCAGTACGTCGAGGATGTCCGGGACCATAGGATCTACGAGGAAATAGCACCGTAGCCTGCCGTCCATATAGTAGTCGATGATCCGGTGGTTCCTGAGAAGCGCGAGATGCTGTGAAACGTTCGGCTGGCTTATGCCGAGAAAGTCCTCGAAGTCGCTTACGCACTTCACACCCTTCGCGAGTTCATCCAGGATTCTGAGCCTGACTGGATGCGCGATCACGCGCAGCATTTCGATTTTATTTTTTTGCGGGAGTGCCATGTCTATAAAAATATATAAGGATATTTGAATGTTGTGTCAACAAAAAATTTGTTGGTCAGCACATAGAAGTCTTTTACAAAAAGGGGAGGAACAAAACGCCCGAGGTTCGGATCACTCGTTGGAGACGATGTCGATGAGTTTTGATCTTTCCTTCATCTGCTCGGTGAGCACCTCTCGCATTAGCACGCATGCCTGCACTACCTTGGGGTTGGCGATGCGGTAATAGATGTTGACTCCATCCCTCCTCGATTTCAGTATCCCCTTGTGCCTCATTACCGCCAGATGCTGGGAAACATTCGCCTTCGGTACCCCCAGGATCTCGACCAGCTCGCCGACGGTCTTTTCGCCGTCTTTCAGCGAGTTG
>JAJYLU010000373.1 GCA_021787505.1 Nitrospirota bacterium
AAAGGGTTAAAGGATGTTAAGTATAAGGAAAACCAGTAAGCCAATTGCACAGCATGCCTCCCCGAAATAGGCTGGACAAATTTGCTGTAAGATTGCAGAATATCCTCGTTCGATCAGCAATTTCCAAACAGCTGACCTGATAGTCGTGTGAGACATGGCAGTTTATACGAAAGGGAAAGAATGAATGTTTTGGACCTGCCTTTTAATAAGATCCTATCGATAAAGGAGTCGGATGTACCCGACACGATTCTTATGCTTGAAGACCATGCAAAATATCAGAATCATCTAGGCACCGTTCATGCGTCTGCTCAATATGCACTGGCTGAAGCCTCAAGCGGGGAGATCCTGGAAAGAAACTTCGGCGACTGGAACGGAGCTTATTTCCCCGTTGTGAGGAGGGTTGAAGTCAAATATAAAAACCCGGCGAAGGGAAGACTATTTTCAACTGGCTTTATTGACGCAGAAAAAGCCATGAAGGCAAAGAAAGAACTCTCGGAAAAGGGACGGACCCTTGTGGACGTCATGGTAAAGATCGTGGACGAAGGGAAGAACATCACCTTTGAAAGCACATTCACATGGTTTATTGCAAAAACCCCGATAAAGACAGTGAAGAGTGAAGGGTTAAAGATGAAGGTATAGGTATAGGCAGAGATGAAAAACAGGCCGGAATGACACAAAGAACCCGCAACCCCGGCCACTAAGCTATCCCGATTATCTTCCCCATCTACCCGGGCAACTTTGCCTCAAGCACATCGACCTTCTCGATAACAGGCGGCTGCGCAAGCAGTTCAGAGGCCTTCGCCATCAATGCCGCTGCAACGCGTCCGGAGAGATGGGCCTGCCTGCCGGCATCGTCAGGGAAGGCGTCGAAGATACCGAAGGTCGACGGTCCCAGACGGATCGCGAACCAGGCGGTCGTAGCCGGTTCCTCCTGGACAATGGCAAGCCCGCCGCGAAGAAAGTTTTCTACTTCAGCCTCTTTTCCGGGCTTCGCCTCAAGCCGAACAAACAGCGCTACTTTAACCATGTCTCTGCTCCTTTGCTGATAGAGATTATTTCCGCCCGCTCAACGTGAATAAGCAAGTCCTAAACCCAGCTTGTCATGATAAATGCGGACTCCCCTTAAGAAAATATTATCAGGAAAACGTGGCGTCGCATAGGAGCGTTTTATGGGACTGCGAACATCTCCATGAACTGCCCGACGGGAAGTGCTTCAAGACGCCTGCGGTCGAGGAAGAGTCCGGTGAGCTGTTCGACCTTCTTTGCCGGCAGGGATACGGCCGCGTTGTCTTTGAACTTCCCGATCAACAGGGGTATCGCCTCTTCCCGCCTCCTCCGATGCCCGATCGGATATTCGACCTCGACCTTCTCCGTCTTCGTCCCATCCCTGAAGAACACCTGGACCGCGTTGGCGATCGAGCGCTTGTCCTGTTCAAGTTATTCCCTGCTGTAGCGCTTGTCCTCGACCACCTGCATTTTGTCCCGCAGCGCGTCTATGCGGGGGTCGGAGGCAGCGGAATCGCTGTAGTGGTCTGCGGTGAGTTCGCCGAAGATGAGGCCGACCGCCGTCATGTACTGGATGCAGTGGTCGCGGTCCGCCGGGTTGTAAAGCGGGCCGGTCTTACTTATGATCCGTATCGCCGATTCCTGGGTCGTGATGACGATCTTCTCGATCTCCTCCAGTCTGTCCTTCACCTTCTCATGAAGGCGAAAAGCACATTCCACAGCTGTCTGTGCATGGAATTCTGCCGGGAAGGAGACCTTGAAAAGAACATTTTCCATAACATACGAACCATAGGGGCGAGGGAATGTAAAATGTTTTCCTTTGAACATGACGTCGTAAAAACCCCACGTCTTTACGGTGAGCGCGGACGGATACCCGATCTCGCCCTGCATTGTCATCATCGCCAGCCTCACACCCCGGCTCGTAGCGTCCCCGGCTGCCCAGGATTTGCGCGGCCCGGCATTCGGCGCGTGGCGATAAGTGCGGAGGCTCTGTCCGTCGATCCAGACCTGCGAAAGGGAATTAATGATCTCTTTTTTGCCGCCCCCGAGAATTGCCGTCGCGACCGCTGCGGTCGCTGCCTTCACCAGGACCACGTGGTCGAGTCCGACCCTATTGAAGCTGTTCTCAAGGGCTATCACGCCCTGGATCTCATGGGCCTTGATCGCCGCGACGAGGATATCGCGCACCGTCAGGGCCTTGCCTACGGAAGTCTGCCTTCTGCTCACGTAGTCGGCTACGGCGAGGATGCCGCCGAGATTGTCGGAGGGATGGTTCCATTCAGCCGCAAGCCAGGCATCGTTGAAATCCAGCCACCTGATAAGCACGCCTATGTCGAAGGCCGCCTTGACCGGATCGAGTTCGAATGCGGTCCCCGGGACACGGACGCCCTTAGGCACGGAACTGCCCTGAACAACAGGTCCGAGGAGTTTGGTGCACTCGGGGTACTTAAGCGCAAGAAGGGCGCAGCCGATGCTGTCCATCAGGATGTAGCGTGCTGTATCGAAGGCGAGATCGCTTTCGATTTTGTAATTCATCACGTAGTCGGCGATATCGACCATCTCCCTGTCGGGATCGGGTCTTATGTTCTGTTCTTCAGTGGGCGATGTCATCGGCTTCGCTCCTTACTTTGCAGTTGCATACTATACATGTCTCCAAAAAGAGCAGACATCCTGAAAAACCGCCACAGTAAATGCTCCGCTAACTATCCGAAAAAAAAGGCAAGTGTGCTGAAAAAGGTCCATAATCTGAGGCTCCGCATAGTCCATGCA
>JAJYLU010000374.1 GCA_021787505.1 Nitrospirota bacterium
GCCCTTCCTGTAAAGCTCTATCATCTCCCGCCCGTCGCGGGCGAAGCTCGCCGTGCATCCGCATTGGCCGAGCATCCTGTCGATGACGTTTCTGACCATATCTTCGTCGTCCATGACAAGTATCCGCCTGTCGCCGGGAAGAAAGACCTTTCCGCCTGCCTTCTCTTCAGGGGTCTTCCCGAGGGCGGCGGGCAGATATATCGTAAATGTCGTTCCGATCCCGATTTCGGATTCGACAGTGATGCGCCCGTTATGGCTCCTGACTATCGAGAAGGCACTTGTGAGGCCCAGACCGCTTCCTTTCTGCTTCGTGGTGAAAAAGGGATCGAAGATCTTGTCCATGTAGTTTTTTTCGATGCCCGCCCCCTGGTCGGTGATCGCCAGCTTCACGTAGGCACCCTCTCTTAACGAAGGCATCAGCGCCGGGTCGGCGATCACGTTTTCGGCGCTGATTTTGACCAGACCTCCCAGCGGCATGGCCTGGCATGCATTGGCAAGAAGGTTTGTGATCGCCTGCCGTATCTGTCCCTCATCAGCCTCGACCGGCCAAAGGTTCTGCGGGACAAAGGCTTCGCAGCGTACGGCCGACTCCTTCGCAACAAATCCGGCAAGGTCTCTGATCAATTCTTTTAGGGAGAGGGTCTTTGTGAACGGCGCACCGCCCTTTGAAAAAGTCAGTAGCTGGCGGGTGAGGTCGCTGGCCTTGAGGGAGGCTTTTTCCGCTTCGGAGAGGATGTCGGACACCTCGGTACCGGGTTTGGCATACATCTTCGCGAGCATGATGTTGCCGGTAAGGGCAGTCAGGATGTTGTTGAACTGGTGCGCCAACCCCCCCGCCAGTACGCCTAGGGACTCGAGCTTCTGCGCTTTCTGGAGTTCGTACTCCATCTTCCGCCTCATGCTTATGTCGAGCAGACTGCCGATTATGGCACGTTTTCCATCGTAGGACGTTACTGTGCCCTGGACTTCAACGTCCACCACCGTCCCGTCTTTCCTTATCCCCCTGAATGTGTAGTGGATGCTCTGCACCTCTCCCCGAAGGCGTTTGCTGACATTTTCCGCCACGAGTTCCCGGTCTTCCTCCAGGATGAGGTCCATGACTTTTACAGAAGACAAGAGCTCTTCCTGGGTGTACCCTACGATTTCGGCGAATTTCGGGTTCACATAGACGAACCGGTCGTCCCGGATAATATAGATGCCGATAAGAGACTGCTCGACAAGGTTTCTGAATTTTGACTCGGCCGAAAACAGGGCCGCCTCCGCCTTCTTGCGCTCGGTTATGTCCCGCACCACCTCGATCCCGGCGACTATTTGGCCGTCCGAATCTCTGAGGGGCGACGCCTTGATTTCGACGCAGAAGTCACTTTCCTCCCTCCTGGCTGCCTTTTCAAAGACATGTATCCTTCCGTCCACAAAGGATCCGGCGACCGGACACCCCGGACAGACTTGAGCATTGTTTGCATACGCCTTGTAGCAATATTCCCCTTTCCGGTCCCCCATCAGATTTTTGTGGACCTCATTCTGGTACAGGACCTTGAAGTCTCTGTCCTGGATGCTGATGCCGTCTCCGATTGCGGCGATGATTGCGTCGGTCTTGGCCTTTTCTTCGTTGCTAATCTCGATCGCCATCCGCATGACCTTTTCGATGCGGCTGTGCTCAGCCCTGAGCGCGTCCGCCCGGTGGCGTATTTCCGCAAGCTCTCCGATTAGCTGTTCTTTTGCCTTGTCCTCGTCTCTCATATCGTTCTGACCCGGGTGGATAATATTAAGTGTCTCACAACTGCGCATTTTGACCGAATAATCTCCCCCCGCCCCTCTTTGCCAAAGAGGGGTAATCCCTCCCTTAAGCAAAGGGAGGTTAGGAGGGATTTTATGATAATTAAGTGCATACTATTTCGAGATTGTCATCAAGATTACACGCTGCATTCCCGCTTCTGTCCGTATTCAAGGTACCTGCACAAAAGGCCCGCGTAATTTTTTTCTTTTTTAATAATAACATTTTTCACTATTCCTGAAAAACATGCGGAGTGATAAAGTCCAGGCATGAAGACGGGTGAACTTTACCCCGGGCCTGCAGCAGACACAGAGGACCGGAATCCGGCGGCGCGTTCTTTCAAAGAGGTCTGGTCGGGGCGAGAGGATTCGAACCTCCGACCCCCTGCTCCCAAGGCAGGTGCGCTAGCCAGGCTGCGCTACGCCCCGAACTTTTTACCATACTGAAACGCCGGGAAAAAGTCAATTCCTACGAGGAGAAGCCATGATTCCCCTATATTCCCGGATAAGAGAAACAAAGAAGGCACCCGAGGCTAGGTTTCGGCAAGAAAGTAGATATGACCCAGGAGGTGCCTTATGAGTATTATACCAAAGCAGGATCGAAATAGAATTCGCAGACGAGAGGATAACTGCATCCGGCATAGCGGAGAAGCTGGGTATTGGTGATGAATTGACCTTCCAGTTGCATAAAGATTGTAAATTAACAGCCACAAAAGCTTGATTGACGGGCTTTTGAGCCTGATGATACTCCTTATGTTGGAGTTCACCGAATGTTACCTCCAGGTCATAGTTCTTTTTCCGTCATGCCCGAGGTCCTCAGTCGGGCATCCATGTTTTCTTAAGAATGGATTCCCGCCTAAAGACTGCGGGAATGACGGCCTAAATACACACACTTTATGCAACGTTAGAGTTGAGGGAAGCGATCAGACTGAAGAAGCGGGCCAGGGGAGCATCAGATGAGGAGATG
>JAJYLU010000375.1 GCA_021787505.1 Nitrospirota bacterium
GGACGACGGGGTCATGCCCCAGACGGTAGAGGCGATCAACCACGCGAAAGCGGCGAGTGTGCCGATCGTGGTCGCGGTGAACAAGATAGACAAACCCGAGGCGAACCCCGCAAAGGTGAAGAGCGAGCTTTCCGAACACGGCATCATCTCGGAAGAATGGGGCGGGCAGAATATATTTGTCGAGGTCTCCGCAAAAAAGCGTATCGGCATCGAGCGCCTGCTTGAAATGATCCTTCTGCAGGCGGAAATGATGGAACTCAAAGCAAACCCGAACAGGGAGGCCAAGGGCACGGTGGTTGAGGCGAAGCTCGACAAGGGCAGGGGGCCTGTTGCCACGCTTCTCGTACAGACCGGCAGCCTCAAAGTCGGTGATGCGCTACTTTCGGGAGTCCATGTGGGGAAGGTGAGGGCTTTGATTGACGACTCGGGCAAGCGCATACAAAGCGCTGGGCCGTCGACCCCCGTCGAGGTGATCGGTTTTTCGGAGGTGCCTGCGGCAGGCGATGTCTTCACCGTTGTCGAAGACGAGAAGCGGGCGCGCCAGATCGCCCTTGCGCGGTTCCAGAAGCAGAGGTCTCTCGAGATCGCGAAGGCGAAAAAACTGACGCTCGACGAACTGTATACGAAGATCAAGGAAGGCCAGATAAAGGAACTGAACATTATCATTAAGGGCGACGTCCAGGGGTCAGTCGAGGCCCTGAAGGACGCCTTAGAAAATATAACCCACCCCGAGGTGAAAGTGAAGGTCATCCATACTTCGGTCGGCGGAATCAACGAGTCGGACGTAATGCTGGCCACCGCGTCCAACGCTATAATTATAGGTTTCAACGTGCGACCCGAGATAAAGGCGTCGCAGACCGCCGAGAAAGAAGGGGTGGACATCCGGCTCTATAATGTGATTTACGAAGCTATAGATGACGTCAAGAAGGCGCTCGAGGGTATGCTCGAGCCGACGCTCAAGGAAAAGGTCCTCGGGAGGGCGGAGGTGAGGCAGCTCTTCCCGGTCTCGCGGCTCGGCACGATCGCGGGCTGTTACGTCGTCGACGGCTACATCTCTCGCGCGAGTGACGGGATCCGTGTCTTGAGGGACAACATCGTCGTATACGAGGGGAAGATGAGCACGCTCAAGAGGTTTAAAGACGATGTGAAGGAAGTACAGACCGGCTATGAATGCGGGATCCTGATAGAGAACTATAATGACCTCAAGGTCGGCGATGTCCTCGAAAACTTCATCATAGAAAAGATAGCCGCAAAACTCTGATCCCGTTTACGGGACTGTGAAGTGTCTCCCTCGCCCCAGGGGAAAGATGAATACGGGCAACTCGTCCCGAACCGACTGTTGCAGAAAAAGGTGAATTATGCTGCCATATAAACGTTCCGAGCGAGTCGGCGATCTAATCAGAGAAGAAGTCGCTGACATTATCATGTACCGCCTCAAGGACCCCAGAATAGGGTTTGTTACCGTCACCGGCGTCGATCTTAGCGCGGACCTTAAGCTGGCGAAGGTCTATGTGAGTATCCTGAAAGAGGAAGAGCGGGACCTCACTCTCGATATCCTGAATTCCTCGAAAAACTTCATGCGGTCTCTGCTGACGAAGAGGCTCAAGATGAAGTTTATTCCCGCGATCGAATTCAGGATCGATACGTCGATAGAATACGGCTTCAAGATAGATAAGCTGCTGAAGGAAATCAAGGAAGGCGATGCGGATACCTAAGGAACTGTTGTCCGCCTTTAAGGAGGAAGGACCTTTTTTGATCGCCGCCCATATCGACCCTGACGGGGACGCGGTGGGTTCCGTACTGGCGCTCTCCGCCGCACTCGAAGCCATCGGGAAGAAGACCTTTCTGTACAGCAGGGACCCTGTTCCGAAGTATTTCAAGTTCCTGCCGGGAAGGAAAAAATTCATCTCCGGGCTCCGGCCAGTCTTAAAGAAAGATCCGGTGCTCGTGCTGCTGGACTGCAACAGCCCTGAAAGGGCGGCTCTCGAAGGTTACCGGTTCAGGAAGTCGATTGTGATCGACCATCACGAGACCGAGAACGATTTCGGAAACGTCCGATGGATAAACCACAAGGCGGCGGCGACGGGAGTAATGGTCTATTATTTGGTAAAGGCCCTCCGCGCGAAAATTACCAAGGAGATGGCGACGAATCTCTACACCGCGATTTCGGTGGATACGGGCACCTTCAGGTATAGTAACACCACCTCCGACGTGCTCCGGGCAAGCGCCGAACTTGTGGATGCGGGTGCGGAACCGAACCGCATCGCAGTCTGCCTGTACCAGACATGGGAGTATAAAAGGTTCATGCTCCTGGTCGGCGCGCTCAACACGCTCGATGTGAGAGACGGAGTTGCCGTGATTCATATCACGAAGAGAATGTACCGCGCGACAGGCACCAGTTCGGAAGATACCGAAAACTTTTCGAACTTCCCGCGCATGATCGGGTCGATCAGGGTCGCAGTCCTGCTGCGGGAACTCGATCAGGGCGGCTGGAAGGCCAGTCTGAGGTCCAAGGGAGCTGTGAATGTCGCACGAATTGCAGAAAGATTCGGCGGCGGCGGCCACAGAAACGCGGCAGGTTTTAAAACGAATTCCGATCTGAAAAGTATAAAGGAAGCACTATTCCGGGCGGGACGGCGATCCGGCAGATAAAGCGGGCCAGTCTTCCCGTATCTGCTCTCCCGTGACGTCACTGATGGACCTGATAATAAACATCAATAAACCCTCCGG
>JAJYLU010000376.1 GCA_021787505.1 Nitrospirota bacterium
TCTGTCGAGTTCAGGGAGTTTTTTGAAGGTGAGGAAATAGAGAACTGTTGAGAGGAAATTATAAGCATTGGGCGGACAGCCGGGGATGTTCACCACTGGGGTCTTAATGCCCTTACTCCTGAATACTTCATGCACCGGCGTAGCTCCCGTCGGGTTCGGATCCGCCGATGGAACGCCACCCCATGACGCGCAGGACCCGATCGCGATAACCGCAGCCGCCTGAGAGCCCTGCTCTTCGAGGAGAGAAAGTGCGGTCTTTCCACCTATCTTACAGTAAATCCCCCCGTCCTTCACCGGGATTGACCCGTCCACAACCAAAATGTACTTGCCCTTGTTCTCCTGCATGGACTTCCTGAGGGCCTCCTCTGCCTGCCTGCCGGAGCCTGCATTCAAGGTTTCGTGATAGTCGAGCGATATGAGTTCGAGTATCAGCTTGTCCACGGTGGGATGGTTCGTCCGCAGGAGCGATTCCGTGCACCCCGTACATTCCTGCGCGGAAAGCCAGATGACCGGCGGACGTTTGGGGTTCATAACCGCCTCTGCGATCTTTGCCCCCATTCCGAAGGGAAGGCCCATTACGACCGCAACGCCCGTACAAAACTTCAAGAAATTTCTTCGCGAGACGTCCCCTGCGAGCATCTTGTCGAGGGCATCACCTGAAATATCGCTCTTCTTGTGAAACTCATCCATGCGGCACCTCCTCGCTGATTATTGGAAATATGATGGGTTCAAAGAAAAAGGCAGGCAGTCGTTTAAGCGTCAATCTTTTGAAGCATCTGCAGAATAAGTCATTCACCTCATGAATCCTTTCCGCAACTTCAAAGTCAATAAGAGCTATTCAATGACATTTGGCTTTATTATTAATAAGTTAATAGCAATTTTAATGCCTTTATGCGATATATGATTTTATTACTTTTTTTCTATCATTTGATATATCAGTGCCACACTTCGTCACCGTGATGTAACCTATGGTAACATAGGTAGCCCATATTTGGGGCATTGTCAAGACCCATGATTCCATTAAAAAATAAATTTTGCCATTTCAAATATAAAGGCGTTTACGGAGATCCATCAGGATTTCAGATAGCGGATGATCGCATCTATCTGCCTTCCGGAGAGGTAGTTAAAGCTGGGCATCCTCGAATCCGGGTTGTGCTTTTTTGAGTTTCTTATCTGTTGCCTGATCCATTCGTCGCTTCTTCGCTGCGTGACGCTGGTCAGGTCGGGCGCCATTTCCCCGCCCTCGCCCTTGAAACTGTGACAGTTGATGCATCCTTCGGACCGGAAAAGCTCCTTGCCGTCAGGCTGTGGCTGCACCATAAACAAAACGACTCCCACTACCATCAACACTGCAACGACAACACTCAGCCGTCTGTCCATCCCTGCCTCCTCGATCCAATTATAGCGATAACCGGGCGATTTCCCAAAAAGGAAACTTGATAAAACAGGCGACCGAATCTAAAATGAAAATATGCATCAGGACAAGAGACAATGACTACTCAGCTGAATTCTGAACAGGTATCCGGTTATTTTTCGCTGGACCTGATCCCCGAGCCGCTGATAGTGCTGCGGACCGACGGCAGGATCTTCGACCTCAATTCCCTGTGCGCCAAACTGATGAAGGCCGAAGCCAAAGACGTTATCGGGCGGCACTTTGACGATATCGAACTCCTAAGGACTATCGGCAAGAAAATAGTCGCTTCACTCACTTCCCGATCTGAAGATTTTGAGCTGGTCACCCTCGGGAACAAACATTATGAGGTTTTTTTTCTTCCCTTCGAAGCCCCTGACAAGACGACCTTTATCCGCGTTCTCCTGAAAGACATAACCAATTTCGTGAATCTCGAGCGGGAGCTCGTAAAAAGAAACAGAGAGCTGATGATGATCAACACGCTGTCCGGGGCCTTCATCTCCTCGGACAACATGGACTTCGTTATCGAAAACATTCTAAGCAAGTTGCTCCTGATCACGGATTTCGGCATGGGAATACTCTTACTGAGGGAAAATGATTCATTCAGGCTTAAAGCATCCGGCGGACTGTCGGCGGACTTGCAACGGGCGGTCGAAGAAGGCGCATTGCAGGAACTTTGTTCTGAAACACTCAGGCGGGGAGAGCCGCTCGACATCATCGAATCCTCCCGTCTTGTGAAGATTGAGCCGCTCGTCCGGGAGGGGGTCGTCTTCCTCATCGCAGTCCCCCTTGCATCCGAAAAAGGGACGGTCGGATTTCTCCTTCTGGCAAGCAAAAGCGAGCGCGAAAAGCAATTCGATTTCGACCTCGCGTCGCTTCTCTCCCTGCTGGGGAACCACATATCCCTGATCATCGACAAGGTCAGGGTGTTCGAGGAGACGAGGCGGTTGTCAATCACCGACGGTCTCACCGGTCTGTTCAACACGCGCTACCTGTACAGCCAACTCGACGTCGAGATCGCCAGGGTAAACCGCTATGGGGGCTCCTGTTCGGTGGTCCTTTTCGATATCGACAACTTCAAGACACTGAACGATACATACGGCCACCAGGCCGGCGATGATGTCCTCCATGAACTGGCCGAGATCTTCCGCAGGGTTTCGCGGGAGACCGACATCGTGGTAAGATACGGAGGCGAGGAATTCATCATCATCCTGCCGAATACGTACGAGGAAGATGCAATCAATCTTGCCGACAGGATAAGGAGAGACGTGGGGCAGAATATTTTTTTGGCTGACAAAGGGGGGGGCACTTCGGTGACG
>JAJYLU010000009.1 GCA_021787505.1 Nitrospirota bacterium
CTTCCTCCTTGCAACATCCGGACGTGTTGGTTTTTATTTACGTTTATCACAAAAAGGACCCATCTGCAAGCGGCCTTTAGTTGCGTCCGGACGCGAGGACGCGACCGGGAAGGAAACTTTACCCTAAGGGTGCATAAAGTAGAGGCGGCCAGGCCGAAAAAAGCCACAGAAGCACTCCAAACAGATCGGCAGGTAAACGGCAGGATTTGACTGTTATTCACGTAAACTCAGAAATAACCATCAGTGACTTTCGGAAGAAGGTTGGCCGGCCCCGCCCGGGGGACTCGGAGGACTTTGCTAACTCTCCAAGCCTAAATCCATTGCGACCGCCTTAATGGTAGAATCGTCGATAAACGGGTTTTTGAAGAGGAACCCTTCGAGGAGCGCATTGTCGCAGATGGTATTGATAAGCCTCGGACTGCCATTAGAGTATTTACAGATCAACTTTATGGCGGACTCCGTGAAAATATTGTCGCTGCAGCAGGCGATCTTCAGCCGGTGGCCTATATACTCCCTGGTATTTTTCTCGGAGAATGCCTGCAGCCTTATCCTGATTGCCACCCTCTGTTTGAGCGGTTCGTCGAGGGAAAGCACCTGGTCGAGTTCAGGAAGGCCGAAGAAGATGAAGTTCTCCATCTTGCCCTGGGTGCTTTCCATGTTTAGAAGGCCCCTGAACTCCTCCATGATCTCCCGCGAGTTCAGCATCTGGACCTCGTCCATGAGGACAACGGCCTTTTTGCCTTCCTCGCTGATCTCGTGCAGTCTCCTGTAGATGCTGCCGAGGAGTTCGATCTTGTCGTCGGACATGTCCTTGACGCCGAGCTGAATTGCGAACTTTTTGAACAACCATTCGGAACTGACCGATGAGTGGATGATCACCAGCAGGGCGGCCTCATAATTCTCTTCATCGAGTTCTTCCAGCAGCTTGCGCGCAAGGGTCGTTTTGCCGGCGCCGATATTGCCGATGACCACCGCGAGCCCTTTCTTGGTATCGATGGCATACTTCAGTTTTGCGATCGCCTCGGACTGCTGCGGGCTGTTATAGTAGAACCTGCTGTCCACGACGTTCGAAAAAGGGTGTTCGCTGAGCTTGTAGTACTCTAAATAATCCACTTTTACTCCGTTTTATTCATCGGCCAGGAGTAGACGACTGATTTCCCGAGTTCTATCTTAACAGATCCGCAAAAAATACGCAGCAGGACTACAGATATGACACCCGGTCTTTTTTCGGCTTCGGTTTTTCGCCTGCGCCGCTTTTGCCGAGCTGCGCCCCGATCTGGCTTACCTTCTCTGAAACCCCCCTGAATCTGGCATTCCAGCCGAATACCTCGGTGTACAGGTCGAGGGCCTCCCTCAGGTTCTTGTTCTTTTCATGCGCCTCCGCAAGGTCGTACTTCACCGACCAGTATGAATCGTCCCTGTCACTTATCTGGGTGAGCACCTTGCCGAGGACGTCAATAGCGAGAGAATACATGCCCTTTTCCATGTAACAGACGGCGAGCATCGTGGAGGACTGCAGAAACCGTTTGGGATCGTTCCTTGACGTCTGAAACTCCTTAATCGCATCATCGATCAGCCCCATTTCCTTGTACGCGATCCCAAGATTATAACGGGTTTCGGAGTCTTCATCACCGAGCTCCTTTTCGAGTCCCTTCTTGAATTCCTGAAAGATCTCGAGGACATCGTTGTCGAGTTCGGGTTCGGGCATTTCCTGGGCATCGACAAGGTCTTGTTCCGAAAAAGTGAAGTCTTCGAAATCCTCCTCAGGAGATTGTTTTTCCGCGAGTTCCTCTTCCGGCGGGGGCTCTTCCCGCATCTCAATTTCTGCGCCGGGTGTTGTGAAGGTCTCTTCGGCCTCGCCGGCCGACTCGACGGTGATTTCCCCCTCCTGTTCTTCCCGGAGGTCGACAGGCGGCGGCATCTCCGGTGTTTCCTCTACCTCGGAGAGTTGCCCGAGGTTCGTCAGCCTCTCGGCCACTTCCTTGTTTTCCGGAAAGATCGTATGGAGCCTTTCAAGTATCTTCGCCGCCTCCTGTGTGAGCCCTTGCCGTAAGTAGAAATCGGCTTCGGCGATCTCTTCCGCGTAATCCTCGATATCGGACGCCCCTGTCCCGGCTTCGCTGAACCGGGCAGGCTCGGCCCCGTATGATGTGGGTTCCAGTTGCGGGATGACCCCCCTTTCTGCGAGTCTAGGGTCATCGGGATATATTCCGGCGGCTTCCTGCAGCTCTTTTTCGGCGCGATCGAGATCTCCCTGGCGTTTGTACAGTTCGCTCAGGATAAGGCATTCGGTTACGGCCAATTCTTTATCCGCTGAATCTGAATACAGGGATTTGAGCCGCACATGCACCTCGGCATTCTGGGGGTTCCTCAATTTCAACCCCTCCAGAAGTTTGACCGCTTCGCTGAGGAGACCGTATCTGGAGAATATGTCCGCCTCTGTCAGGAGCTCTTCAACCGTCTTTCCACCCTCAGATACCCCGGCGTCGGTTGTCTCTTCCGCCGCCTCCGGCTCGATCCGTGCCTCGAGTTCTTTCTCTTCGGCCGGCCTTTCCTCTAGCTCACCGATCAGCTCGCGCACCCGGGCATTATCAGGATCGACCTCGAGGGCTTCCCGGTAACAACCAAGCGCATCATCGGTCAACCCTTTTTCTTTCAGGGCGTCGCCCAGGGAGGCAAGCTCGGCGCCGAGCATCCGCTTTTCCCCTTTTCCCCTGTACAGCGAGACGAGGCGCCTGCCGGTCTCGAGGGGGTCGATGTCTCTGAATGATCCGAGAAGTCGTATCGGATCATCGTAATTATTCTGGAGAATCATATCGTCGATAACCGGCAGATAGAATTCCCACGCCCTTGTCTTCGGGCCTTTCTTGAGGAACACGTCTCCGAGCAGTCTCCTGGCCCTCATGTTGTCCGGTTCGATCTGCGAGACCCTGCGGAGACAATCTTCCGCAGTTTCATAGTTTCCGGCATCCAGCGAAAGCTCCGCATACCGGAAGAGTATGTCAGCGTCGTCAGGGAAGAGGCCGGCCATCTCCTTCATGGCGGCTACTGCGTTGCCGATCTCTCCCGATTTCTCGTAAAGCTGGGCAATCCCGATCGCCGCCTCCTTGCTCATCGGGTTCAACTCGGAGACTTTTTGATAATATTCCCTGGCCTTGGGAATGTCGCTTTTCCCCTCGTACGACCTGGCGATGGAAAGGTATTCTTTTGCGGCATCCGATTTCAGACCTTCCTTGAGGAATATCTCGGCGACCTTGTTCCTCAGCGGCACATTGGAAGGAGAAAGCGAAAGTATCTTCTGGTAGATGTCCAGCAGCCTGTCCTTCTTTCCCTCCTTCGAAAGGCTGTCGGCCGCTGCGAGGTAATACTTTGTCGCGTCGGTGGTCAGGCCCTTTTCTTCGCTCAGCTCGCCGAGCGCGTACAGGGCATCCGCATCAGCCTGGCTGATGTTCAGGACTTTTTTGTATAGGGCGAGCGCCTTAAGCGAAAACCCCTCCTTGCGGAAATAGCCGGCCGCGCGATGGTATGATTCTATCGCACTTTTCCTGTCGCCCTTCCTCAGATAGAGGTCTCCGACCGTATTGTACGTGTTGCCGTCCGGAGATTCCTTGATAAGCTTGTCCCATTCAGCAATGGCCTTATCCAGCTGCCCCCTGGCAAGGTACTTCTGTGCCTCTCTAATTATTGCGGTCTTGTCAGCCATGTGGTTACCTTCAATATTATCTCAGTATGGTGAAAAGAGTCAATGTTACGGACACTTAGAACAGGCTATCCCGTTTCCCGGGAAGGGGTAAAAAGCACCGACTTTTTTATTGCCACATCCTCCTCTATGTTGCGCGTGTTCATGCAACTACAAGGTCAATTTGACAGGTTTTTCCCTTTTGTGGTTTAATAAAACCGCCTTTAAAATAACCCTGTGAGGTTAATAAGGTAAAGGAGTCAGTCTCGTGCGCTTCGCTCGCAATCTCATTTCAGTCCCGTGTCCCCTCTTGTGCTCAGGGGGACAGTTCGACTTTTCCCGTGGAAAATATCCCATCGTTTCGCATTCCGAGGGGAATCGCAGTGTCTAAGGTACTTCTGAACAAAGAAGACATCGGGCGGATCATCACGAGGATGGCCCATGAAATAATAGAAAAAAACAAGGGCGTGAGCTCCCTGTGTCTGATCGGGATACAGAGGGGCGGGGTCCATCTGGCCGGAAGGCTTGCAGCCAGTCTGGAGGAAATCGGCCGCCGGAATATTCCGGTAGGGGCATTGGACATTGCCCTTTACCGGGACGACATCACGGTGCGGAAAGAACAGCCCGTGGTAAGGAGGACGGAAGTCGCCTTCGAGATCAACAACGAAAAAGTCGTGCTCGTAGATGACGTGCTCTTCACCGGAAGATCCATACGGGCGGCGATGGACGCGGTGATGGACCTTGGGCGGCCCTCGGCGATCCAGCTGGCGGTGCTGGTGGACAGGGGACACCGGGAACTGCCGATCAAGGCGGACTTTGTCGGGAAGAACGTCCCCACTTCAATCGATGAAACCGTCAAAGTCGCGTTTGAGGAAGACGGGCTTGAAGACAGGGTGGTGCTCGAATGGGTCTGAAGTCGAAAGACCTCGTCGGCATCAAGGCGCTTGATGCCGCAGATATCGAACAGATACTCGACACGGCTGCCGGGTTCAAGGATGTGTTGGGCCGCGACATAAAGAAAGTGCCCGCCCTCCGGGGTAAAACGACGGTGAATCTCTTTTATGAACCATCCACAAGGACAAGGACATCCTTCGAGCTCGCGGCAAAAAGACTTAGCACTGACGTAATAAATTTTTCCGTTTCTACCAGCAGCGTCGTTAAAGGGGAGTCACTCAGGGATACGGCGTTGACGATCCAGGCACTCGGCGCCGATTTTATCGTCGTCAGGCATCCCTGCTCAGGCGTCGCCCATTTCCTCGCGAACAACCTCGACGCTTCCGTAGTGAACGCCGGGGACGGGACGAATGAACATCCAACCCAGGCACTACTCGATCTCTTCACAATACGGGAAAAGAAAGGCGTTATCAGGGGTCTGGAGGTAGCGATCGTCGGCGACATACTCCACAGCAGAGTGGCCAAGTCGAACATCTACGCGCTTAAAAAGATGGGCGCGGGAGTAAGGCTGATCGGGCCGCCGACCCTGGTGCCTGATGTCTTGAAAGACCTTGACGTGGAGATATACTCCGATATGGAGAAGGGCCTGAAAGGTGCCGACATTGTGATGATGCTCAGGATACAGGTCGAGCGGCAGGGAAAAGGTTTTTTCCCGACGACCGTCGAATATTTCAGGAATTGGGGGCTGACCCCGGAACGGCTCGCAAGGGCGAAGGAGAGCGCCCTCGTGATGCACCCCGGGCCGATGAACAGAGGTGTTGAGATCTCCTCTGATGTCGCCGACGGGATGAGGTCCGTGATCCTTGACCAGGTGACGAACGGCCTGGCGGTGAGGATGGCGGTCCTCTACCTTTTGGCGGGGGTGAAGGGATGAAGATAGTGATTAAAAATGGACACGTCGTCGACCCTTCCCAGGGCATCGACGGGGTCTGCGATCTGGTGATGGAAGACGGAAAGATCAAAGAAGTGAAAAGTGAAAAGTCAAAGGGTAAAGGTCAAAGGCATGAAAACAACAGGGGAACAAAAGAGATCGATGCGTCAGGGAAACTCGTTCTTCCGGGTCTCGTAGATCTCCATGTACATCTCCGGGAGCCGGGCTACGAGTATAAGGAGACGATCCGGACCGGGACCGCGGCCGCGATCAGAGGCGGAATTACCTCGCTCTGCTGTATGCCGAATACGAACCCCGTCAATGACAATTCAAGTGTGACTGAGTTCATCCTGAAGAAAGCTGCCTCTGAAGGGGCGTGCCGGGTATTTCCGATAGGCGCCATTACCAAGGGACAAAAAGGCGAGGAACTCGCCGAGATGTCGATCATGCACGAGGCGGGATGCGTCGCTTTTTCTGATGACGGCAGGCCGGTCACGGACAGCCTGATGATGCGGCGGGCGATGGAGTATTCGAGGATACTGAAAGTGCCTCTTATTTCGCACTGCGAAGATCTCGCATTGTCCGCGGGCGGAGTGATGCAGGAGGGGTTGCTGTCGGTGACGCTCGGGCTCAAGGGCATCCCGCCGCAGGCAGAAGAGGTCATGGTGGCAAGGGACATCGCACTGGCTGAACTCACGGGCGGCAGGCTGCATATCGCCCACGTGTCGACCGAAGGATCGGTGGCGCTTATCCGGTCCGCGAAGAAGCGCGGCATGGCCGACGTTACGGCAGAGACCTGCCCCCATTATTTCAGTATCACCGAGGAGGCTGTCGGCAGCTATGACGCCAACGCGAAGGTGAATCCGCCGCTGAGGAGCAGAAAGGATGTCGAGGCGATAAAGCAGGGGCTCCATGACGGGACGATAGATGTGATTGCCACTGACCACGCACCCCACCACAGAGACGAAAAGCTCGGAGAATTCGACGTTGCGCCGTCCGGGATTTCGGGACTCGAAACGTCGCTGGGTCTGAGCATGAGACTCGTGGATGAAGGCGTGCTCACATACTCCGGACTCGTCGAAAAGATGGCCTTGAAACCCTCCGGTATCGTCGGGATCGACCGGGGCACCCTGAGGCCGGGTGCCGAGGCGGACGTTGTTGTGGTCGACTGCTCCAGGGAATACAGGGTCGACGCCGGGGAGTTTCTCTCGAAAGGAAAAAATACTCCCTTTGACGGATGGGCGCTCTCCGCTAAACCGGTGCTCACAATTTCTCTTGGAAGGATACACGAATGGGAATGAAGGCGTTGTTGGTCCTTGCCGACGGAATGGTCTTCGAAGGCAGGGGGTTCGGAGCGGAAGGAGAAACGATAGGGGAGGTGGTCTTCAATACCTCGATGACGGGTTATCAGGAGATACTGACCGATCCGTCTTATAAAGGGCAGATCGTGACGATGACCTACACCCAGATAGGCAACTACGGGATAAACGAAGAGGACATCGAATCCGCGGGCGGAATAAAAGCGGAGGGGTTTGTCGTGAAAGAGGGATGCGATTTCCCGAGCAACTGGCGGTCCTCCGGAACCCTGGCGGAATATATGAAGAAGAGCGGGGTCGTGGGTATCCAGGGGATAGACACGAGGGCGCTGACGAGACACCTGAGGAACCACGGCGCCCAGATGGGCATTATCTCGACCGCGGATACCGATCCCTGGCTTCTCCTCGGGAAAGTAAGGGCCCATCCCGGGATATCGGCCTTCGATCTCGTAAAAGACGTCACGACGAAGGAAAGGTACCGGTGGACCGAAGGCTGCTGGAAATGGTGCACGGAAGAGGTGAAGAGCCTGAAGAGAGAAGTCAGGGATAAGGAGTCAGGAGTCAGGGACAAGAAAAGCACTGAATCGGACCCTTCGCGCCTAACGCCCCGCTCCTCACTTTCCGTCGTCGTCTATGATTTCGGGATCAAGTTCAATATACTGAGGAACCTTGTCGAGGCAGGTTTCGACGTGACAGTCGTCCCCGCCCAGACGCAGGCGGAGGCTGTGCTAGAAACGGACCCCGACGGCATAATTTTGAGCAACGGCCCAGGCGACCCCCAGACGGTCACCTATGCTATAGAGGCGGCGAAAAGGCTGATCGGGAAAAAGCCGATATTCGGGATATGCCTCGGCCACCAGATCCTCGGCTTGGCGATGGGCGGCAGGACGTACAAACTTAAATTCGGCCACCACGGCGGCAACCATCCGGTGAAAGACCTGGCCACTGACAGGGTCGAGATCACCTCGCAGAACCATAACTACTGCGTCGACATCAGGAGCCTCGGCAGCAAGGTAAGGCTGACCCATACGAACCTTTACGACGGGACCGAAGAGGGGATGAGTCATCTGGAATATCCTGTCTTTTCGGTGCAGCACCATCCCGAGGCAGGTCCCGGACCTAACGATTCGGCCCACCTGTTCAGGAGGTTCAGGGATATGATAAAAAACGGCGGGACATGGCAATAACGAAGGAGAAAGGCTACACGCTTACCAGAAAGGATGGCGCACTCGTCTTCAGGACGTCTCTTTTTTCAGCCGAAAGAGAAAGCGTGCTGCATAAGGGGATTTACAGTAAGGACTTTGCGTCGGCGCTTTCTTCCCTTTCGATCGCCGGCCTCGTCTACGCCGTCCTGGCCATTAATTATAAACGAACGGTTTTTTTTCACCTTGTATTTGCGGTCATCTTTATCGGCGGATATCCCCTCTTCAGGGCGTTCGTCTTTAAAGACAGGTTCCTTGAGGCGCTCTTCGATCGCGCCAGGGGGCTTGCCGAGATATCGGTTACGGGCCTGATAAAGAGGAAAAGCGAGAGCCTTCCCCTTTCGGCGGTGAAGAACGTACTGATAGAAAGCAAGAAGATCGGGGTCGAAAACCCTGATGCGGTCGAGTTTGTCGAAAAGATCTCTGCACAGCACGGGACGGTAATCCCGGGTTTCGGCGAGGAGAAGACTTTTTTCATGCTGAAGCTGAAGCTTGCCGACGGCACCGACAGAATGATCTATGCGGATACGGAGATGCAGGGCGTGATCGATGCGCATGAGGAGATAAAGAATTTTCTGGAGGCTGGTCTGGGTGAACGGCAGCACGACAGAGGCGCGACGCTGAAAAATTCTTGAATGACGACTGGATTAAATTATATTCACATGGATGCAGGTGTGAGTCTGGGTTTCTCTTGAAAAACGGCTGGCTGGCCTCACTGAAGATATTCAAGGTGTCGCAGGCAAGCCTTTTCATCGCCCTGCCTCTGTGCGCTGCGGATTCTTTTTCGGTTCATTGGATTTCATGTATAAAATACGATGCGGTCAATAAATAATTCACGTGTGAGAGGTTAACTTGCCCAAGAGAGAAGACATCAAGAGCATACTGATCATAGGGTCCGGCCCGATCGTGATCGGCCAGGCCTGCGAGTTCGATTACTCGGGCACCCAGGCCTGCAAGGCCTTGCGCGACGAGGGCTACAAGGTCATCCTGGTCAATTCCAATCCTGCGACGATCATGACCGATCCCGAGACCGCGGACGTCACCTACATCGAGCCTCTCACCTCCGAGATCCTCGAACTGATTATCAAAAAAGAGCGTCCCGACGCAGTGCTTCCTACCATGGGGGGACAGACAGCATTGAACCTGGCGGTCGAGCTTGCGGAGAAGGGCGTGTTCGACAAATACGGGATAGAACTGATCGGCGCTAAGCTCCACGCCATCAAGAAGGCCGAGGACAGGGAACTATTCAAGGAGGCGATGGCGAAGATCGGGCTCGAAGTCCCAAAGAGTGCTGCGGTCATCAGCTTGAGGGAGGGGATGGATGCGATACGGGAGATCGGTTTCCCTACCATACTCAGGCCGGCATTCACGCTGGGGGGGACAGGCGGAGGCATCGCGTATAACAAGGAAGAATTTGCGGAGCTGCTCGACAAGGGGCTCAAGCTGAGCCCGGTGCAGCAGGTGCTGATAGAGGAATCTGCGCTCGGCTGGAAGGAATACGAACTCGAGGTGATGCGCGACAAGAAGGACAACGTAGTGATCGTCTGCTCGATAGAGAACTTCGATCCGATGGGTATCCATACGGGCGATTCGATCACTGTCGCCCCTGCCCAGACGCTTACGGACAAGGAGTACCAGAGGATGCGGGACGCCTCGATCGCGATCATCAGGGAGATCGGCGTGGATACCGGTGGATCGAACATTCAGTTTGCGCTGAATCCTGAAGACGGGAGGATGGTCGTCATCGAGATGAACCCCAGAGTATCCAGGAGTTCCGCACTTGCCTCGAAGGCGACCGGTTTCCCGATAGCCAAGATCGCGGCAAAGCTCGCCGTCGGGCTCACGCTCGATGAGATCAGGAACGATATCACCAGGGAGACGCCCGCCTCATTCGAGCCGACCATAGACTATGTCGTGACGAAGTTCCCCCGCTTTGCCTTCGAGAAGTTCCCGGAGGCCGATCCCGTGCTCACGACCCAGATGAAGTCAGTAGGCGAGGTGATGTCGATCGGAAGGACATTCAGGGAGTCCCTGCAGAAGTCTCTGAGGAGCCTCGAATCCGGAAGCTACGGTATTGAAGAAGTCGCCGGCGATCCGGAAAAGATCAAGACAAAGTTGAAGATACCCGGGGTCGAGAGGTTCTGGTATGTCGGCCAGGCGTTCCGCTCCGGGATGAGCGTGGGGGAGGTGCATGAGCGTACCGCGATAGACCCGTGGTTCCTCTACCATATGAAGGAGATTGTCGAGGCGGAGGGAAGGATCAAAGAGCATGGCGCAAAGAGCAAAGAGCAAAGTGCAAGAAGAGAAAAGAGAAGCGAAACGGCCCCATTCTCTTTCCCTCCTGACTTATTGCGCGAGGCCAAAGAGAACGGTTTCTCCGACAAGAGGCTTTCGCAACTGCTTCAGTGCAGCGAGGCCGATATCAGGAACCTTCGGAAGACGCAGGGTATCCGTCCCGTCTACAAGATGGTCGACACCTGCGCCGCCGAGTTCGAGGCTTATACGCCGTACCTCTATTCGACGTATGAAAGACCTTTTTATAAAATAACGACGGGTAGAGGCGGGGTCACCTCGCCCGATGTGGGGGCACAGCATGCCGTGCCCCCACAATCCGCCGCGCCCCAATCCGAGGCGGCCCCCACCGACAGGAAAAAGATCGTGATCCTCGGCTCCGGCCCCAACAGGATCGGCCAGGGGATAGAGTTCGATTACTGCTGCGTCCATGCGGTCTTCGCGCTCCGCGAACTCGGGTACGAGGCGATCATGGTCAACTGCAACCCCGAGACAGTTTCCACCGACTACGATACCTCGGACAGGCTCTATTTCGAACCGCTCACTATCGAGGATGTCCTGAATATCCTCGACGCAGAAAAGCCCGAAGGCGTGATCGTCCAGTTCGGGGGCCAGACGCCGCTGAAGCTCGCGGTGCCTCTCGAAAGAGAAGGCATACGGATACTCGGGACTTCCCCGGACTCGATCGACAGGGCGGAGGACAGGAAGAGATTCAAGACGCTCCTCCATAAGCTCGATCTCCGGCAGCCCGAGAGCGACACCGCGATGTCCGTCGAAGAGGCAGTCGAAGCGGCGCAGAAGATCGGATATCCGGTAATGGTGAGGCCTTCCTATGTCCTGGGCGGAAGGGCGATGGAGATAGTCTATGACGAGGATTCGATCCGCAACTATATGGAGCGGGCCGTGAAGGCTTCGCCGGAACATCCTATCCTTGTGGATAAATATCTCAGCGATGCCGTAGAAGTCGACGTAGACGCGGTCTCGGACGGCGCGGACGTGGTGGTCGGCGGCGTGATGGAGCATATTGAAGAGGCCGGCATCCATTCCGGCGATTCCGCTTGTTCCCTCCCGCCCTATTCGCTGAGCGCCGAAATCACGGAAGAAATCAAGCGTCAGACGAAGGCGCTGGCGAAGGAATTGGAAGTCATCGGGCTTATGAACGTGCAGTTTGCGGTGAAGAAAGAGGAGATCTATATCCTCGAGGTGAACCCAAGGGCCTCACGGACTGTCCCCTTTGTGAGCAAGGCAACGGGCGTTCCGCTCGCGAAGATAGCGGCAAAGGTGATGGCGGGGAAGACGCTGAAGGAGCTCGGGTTCACCACGGAAAAAACAATTGGTCATATCGCGGTAAAGGAGGCTGTCTTCCCCTTCGACAAGTTCCCGGGCGTCGACACGATACTCGGACCGGAGATGAAGTCTACCGGCGAGGTGATGGGCATAGACGAAGACTTCGGGAGGGCGTTCGCAAAGTCCCAGATCGCGGTGAACAACAGGATACCGCTTTCCGGCAAGATCGTGATCAGCATCAGGGACGAGGACAAGCCCGGGATATGCGATCTCGTCCGGAGGCTCTTTGCCGTCGGTTTTTCGGTCATCGCCACGAAAGGGACGGCGGCGTTCCTCGACGAAAAGGGGCTCCCGGTGGAGGTGATCAACAAGGTGGCCGAGGGCAGGCCTCACATCGTCGATCTCATCAAGAACAAGGAGATCGTTTTCGTCATCAATACTGTCAGCGGGGCCCAGGCACAGAAGGACTCTTTTTCTATCAGACGCAGCGCACTCCAGTACGGCGTGCCGTATACTACGACGGTCGCTGGGGCACGCGCTGTCGTCAACGCGATCGAATCGCTCAAAAAGAAAACGATCAACATCAAGTCGATCCAGGAGTATCATCGGAAGGGCTAGGGGATTACTTCGGTAAGCTGTGCCTTTTGTTGTGAGCCACTTCAGGAATTGTGCGGCGCTAAGATATTTAGGTAGTGAGTCAGTCAACTGACCCGCTGCAGATATTTCCACTTCCTTGCAAATCCCCGCCTGCCGTGGTATTTTTTCTGGTATCATTACAGAAAGTCCTGAATCGCCGACCCTTATCCGGAGGTAGCATATGTCCAAAATAGACGAAAAGCTTCCGCTGCTCCAGAACGCGCCGATAGACGGCAAGGTCGTCCTCGTGAGGTTCGATCATAACGTCGTCAAAAACGGCGTCATCAGGGACCCCTACCGGATCGACCGCACGCTCGGCACGCTTTACAACATCGTCGAGCGGGGCGGCAGGCCGGTCCTCATGACCCACATAGGGAGGCCGAAGGACAAGAAGACCGGCGAGATCAAGTGCAGGGAAGAGGAGTCGGTCAGGCCCATCGTCGATTACCTCGAGCGCAAGCTTCATATAAAATTCCACATCCCCGAATTTGCCTCAGGGCCCGGCCGCGGCATCACCGGCATCGACACGTCGATCAACCACGCCATCAGGGTCCTGAGGGAAAGGCGGATCGGCGGCATCTATCTTCCGAATACGCGCTGGTTTCAGGCGGAAGAGACGGCAGACGGGGAGGCGCGCGACAAACTGGCCCACCAGCTAGCGGGCCTCGCGGACATCTTCGTCAACGACGCCTTCGGCTCCTGGCAGCCGCATGTCTCAACGTACGACATAACCAAATATCTCCCGTCTTTCGCAGGCTTTCTCATGCAGGAAGAGATCGTCAACCTCGATTACGTGCTCAAGCCTGCAAGGCCCTTCACCGCGGTCGTCGCCGGCTCGAAATACGATACCAAGATAGGGCCTCTCTATGCGATCTACAAGAAGGCGGACAGGCTTATTCTCGGCGGGGTAATCTATAACACCTTCCTCTGCGCCAAATACGGCGTCAGGATCGCGGGCGTCACCGAAAAAGACATCGAGGCCGCCAGGGAGCTTGTGGCGATGGATGAAAAAGACGGCAAGATCGTTGAACTTCCCTATATCGTCGAGTCGGACACCCTCGAGGGCAAGGTCGCGGGCAGATTCAGGACCCTCTCGCTGAAGGATTTCAAAAAGGGAAACAGCTACGGATACATCCTGGACATCGACAGGGAATCTTTTTCGGACAAGGCGGTCCTCGACTCGATCCTCCACTCGAGCACAATCTTCGTCAATGCGGTGATGGGGTTGACCCCTCACTTTTACGATGGGTCTCAGGCGCTCGACGAAACGATCGACAGGAACACC
>JAJYLU010000377.1 GCA_021787505.1 Nitrospirota bacterium
TATCCTCCTGTCCCACGGCAGTTCCCAGCACATCCTGCATAGACATCAAATCTGATGTTACCGCTTCCTGGGCTGCCATTACCTCTTGAACGCGCGGATTGGCATGACTCAACGCCTGAGCGGGCAGTTCCGCTCCAAAGGCGGACACGCTAAGAAACGATAAAGCCACTACCGTGATCAAAAGGCCTAATACCGTTTTCATCGGATATGTTTTCATGGGTTCCTCCCTCCGTTCATCTGAAATCGCTCTCCTGTTTTCTTGATCGAATCAGAAATCGTTATATCTTATGCTTGCCTAAGAAAAATTCAACGTTACGGCCTGTAGTGTGTTTTATATCAGAGAAAAGGCCTTCTGTCAAATGGGGAAAGGTATCACCTGATACTCAACGCCATAGTAGGGCCTTCGCGCCGAGTGTATTTCACCGACGCCACAGTTTCAGACGGACGAAACTCTATGAAGCTTACGATCAGAATAGGGAGACCTTTCAAAAGATGCGAGAATGTTTGTTTCAGCCACAAACAGACGAAGCCTAGCAAATTAACAATTATTCATAAAGCCTTCATTGCAGCTTCATATTCTTTTGTTACTCTTTAATCAAGAAGATAGAGACACGCCTGGTAAGGCGGAGGAGGAGAAAGATGAAGACACTGTTTTCGACAGTATTGATCGCAGTTCTGGCCCTCGGGGTTCTGCTGGCACTTAGCCCGGGCAAGGCGGACGCCTGGTATGGAGGGCCAGTCGTCGGTTTTTCGCTGGTTGCGCCGCCTTTCGGCGTTTCGATAGGGGCACCGGCTCCCTACTACTACCCTGGCCCTGTCTACGTAGCGCCGCCGTATCCGGTCTATAGGCGCGCTTACTATTCGCCGTATTATGGGCCGTATTATGGCTATGGACCGTATTCCCGGTACCGTCATTGGTACCACAGAGGTTGGAGAGGCGATTGGAACGACAGAGGCTACGGAAGAGGGCACGGACGCTGGAGGTACTAAGAAACCGGGAAAGATCCCGCCCCCGGGGAAAATGAGATGAACGCCGGATGAGAAACGACTTCGATCGGGCGGTCTGAAGAGGCCGCCCTTCCGCTTTCCAGCAACTGCGTTGCTGACCTTCTGGACAGCGGGCATAATGTTCAAGACCATAGCGAAAATGTGCATACGGATAAAGCGGAACCTAATAACAATTTTGGCTGCCGTGCTGGTAATGCTGGCGCTCTTCTTCGATTGCGTCCGTGTCGGCCTTTAACGGTTGAGGCAAGCCTACCTGACCTCCCCCTTACAGAAACGGAGTATTGTCGCGGCGCCTTCCCTCCCTATTTTGCGGGGCGTTCTGTTACCAGGGGCTTGAATCTGCCCAACGGGTTCGAAATCCAACGAGATCTACTCCGAACACATTCCAAAGATAACTGAGGTTTTTTCCAGGTCACGGTCGGAAATCCCCACGAAGAAGGCGGAAACGCCGATCACCATTCAGAAGCCGAGGGGTTCCCATTTTCTGAGCAGGTTCACTTCATCGCCGGGATTCGGAAGCCCCGCAATCTTCCAGGCAATGACCGGCTCTATAAACTTTTCGGTCACGCAGTCCCTCGGCTGGCCGACGTTCTTGCATACGTAGCGCAGGATGGGGAAAAAATTGTATTCCTTATAGTACTTGCGCATGAATTTCAGGATGTCCATCTTGTCGCTGGTCAATTCCCCTGCGCCTTCTCTTTCGGACAGAGCCCTGGCGACTGTTTCGTTCCAGTCCTCGTAATTGACAAGATAGCCGTCTTCATCAAGAATGATCTTTATCCCTGAATATTCGATTACGGGCATGATCTACCTCCCGAAGAGTAAATAGGGCCGCTCCTGAACGCCATGATGTCCAGACAGAGCAGCTGCCGCGAATGACACTCCTTATCGTAATACGCCGAGCGCCTGCAGGATCTCCTTCATATGGTTGATATGGAATTCGAGATGATGTTCGGCGAGGACGCCGAGAAAGTCCGCCAGCGTCGGATATTCTCCCATGGGCGCCTCTTTAAAGGCAGGGACATGCGCCTTCCGCCGGAGCTGCTCCTCCGAAAGGTCCGCGACGAAGTCCGCGATCTGGTGGTACTCCCTTCCGAACGTATCGAGAAGCCCGGAGAAAGTCATCCGGGCGCGTGAACCGGTGAAAAAGGGATCTTCCGGATGCAGGTCCAGTCTCGGTGTGTCCTGTTCGATGAAGGAGCGGACGGCGGGCAACAGCCCGATCCCTTCACGTCCGCAGAGGTGCGATATGATCTCCTTCGGCGACCACCGGTCCGCCGGTCTTTTCGAGGCGGTCGCCTCGTCGACCCCGATGCATAGCCTTTCCATAACTTCCACATTCTTCCGGATGCTCTCCGCGATCCTTTCGCCTTCCGATGTCGGCATGTCAGATGCCCTCCTTTCGTATCTGTTCCCGGAGGTGACTTGCTTCCCCCTGCTCGAAGCATAGCATGAAACTCCGATGGACGCTACGGCAGTACTCGCTCAGCACATATGCCCATTCCAGCTTATTGATGCCGGGTATCGCGAAAGGACGACCGGCTCTGACAAAGTAGCCCGTCCCTTTTTTCCCTTTCCGGGGGCAGGTTGTGTAGATTTTCTTGGGGGAAAATAGTAGACTTGCAGGTAGTATGTTTTCGGGGGCAGCATGCAGAATGAGGAGAAAACAAAAGAGCAACTCATACATGAATTGGCGGAATTA
>JAJYLU010000378.1 GCA_021787505.1 Nitrospirota bacterium
ATCTGCTCGTCTTTTTTCCCGAAGGTGAGCGGCCCGAGCTTTTCGCTCATGCCCCACTCGGTGACCATTTTTCTCGCAAGTTCGGTCGCGCGTTCGATGTCGTTGCCTGCGCCCGTGGTCATATGCTTCAGTGCGAGTTCTTCGGCGACCCTGCCGCCCATCAGAACCTGGAGCGTCTTCAAAAGGTAGTCTTTGGAGTATGTGTACCGGTCGTCTATCGGCAACTGCTGCGTGACGCCGAGCGCCCTCCCTCTCGGAATGATGCTCACCTTGTGGATCGGGTCCGTTCCCGGCGTGAGTTTGGCGACGAGCGCATGACCGGCTTCATGATACGCCGTATTCTTCTTTTCCTCCTCGCTGATGATCATGCTCTTTCTCTCGACGCCCATAAGGACCTTGTCTTTTGCGGACTCGAAGTCAGAATTGTCGACCTTCGTCTTGGACTTTCTGGCCGCAAGCAGCGCCGCTTCGTTGACGAGGTTCGCAAGGTCGGCGCCGGAAAACCCGGGAGTACCCCTTGCGATTTTCTCGAGGTTCACGTTCTCGTCGACCGGAATATTTCTTGTATGCACTTTGAGTATCTCAAGGCGACCCTTGACGTCCGGCTGAGGAACAACCACCTGCCGGTCGAACCTTCCCGGTCTCAGGAGGGCCGGATCGAGGACATCCGGTCTGTTCGTCGCCGCGATGATGATGACGCCCTCGGTGCCCTCGAAGCCATCCATCTCGACGAGGAGCTGATTAAGGGTCTGCTCGCGCTCGTCATGCCCGCCGCCGAGGCCCGCACCCCTATGCCTTCCCACTGCGTCTATCTCGTCTATGAAGATGATGCAGGGCGCGCTCTTCTTTGCCTGGTCGAAGAGGTCTCTCACCCTCGAGGCGCCGACTCCGACGAACATCTCGACAAAGTCGGACCCGCTGATACTGAAAAAGGGCACGCCTGCTTCGCCCGCGATCGCCCTGGCGAGCAGTGTCTTCCCCGTTCCCGGGGAGCCGACCAGAAGGACCCCCTTGGGGATCTTGCCGCCCAGTTTCTGGAACTTCTGGGGGTCTTTGAGGAAATCTATTATCTCCTGGACCTCTCCCTTGGCTTCTTCGATCCCTGCCACATCGGCAAACGTTACCTTGACCGCCTTCTCGGAGATCAGTCTTGCCTTCGACTTGCCGAAGGAGAGGGCCTTATTGCCCCCGCTCTGCATCTGGCGCATAAAAAAGATCCAGATGACAGCAATGAAAATGATCGGTCCCCAGGTGAAAAAGAGGTTGACATACCAGGGGTTTTGGTCAGGAGGCTTTACGGTTATCTTGACGTCCTTGCCCCGAAGTACCTTGACGAGGTCCGGGTAATCCGCATAATACGTCTTGAATTTCGCGCCGTCTTTCAGGCGGCCGGTAATCGCGTTTTCCTTTATCGTGACTTCGTCGATCTGCCCGGCGTCGACCTTGGTCAAAAAGTCGGAGAATATCATCTCCTCCGCGGTTTTTTTCGGCGCGTTCAGAAGATTGAAGAGCAGGATCACCATCAGCCCGATAAGGAGCCATATAAAGAGGCTTCTATAGGTATTCAAGTTTGACCTCCATGATCACCTTTTATTCTACCATACAAAAAATATTATTTTCAGCCATATAAGCGCACTTGCGTGGAATCAGACCATTTTTAGCCTGAGTCAGTCGCAGTTGAGGATATGACAAGACCGTCAAATGGTCAGCGCGAAGGAGCCCTGCGATATGAGCTCCTTTTGCAGGGAAATCAATCTAGTGATGCCTTCCTTAGACAGAGAAAGCAACTCAGAGAGCGTTTCTGTCGAAAAAGGCTTTGTCTCGGCGGTGCCCTGAATTTCTACCAATTCAGCTCTGCCGGTCATGACGATGTTCATGTCGACCTCGGCCGACGAATCCTCCTGGTAGGAGAGGTCGAGCACGTTTTGGCCGTCTACGATCCCGACGCTGACGGCGGCCAGATAGTCCCTGATCGGGTTCTTCTGGATGGTCCCTTTTTTCAACGCGAAGGCGCACGCGTCGGCAAGGCAGATAAATGCGCCCGTAATCGCCGCGGTCCGTGTTCCCCCGTCCGCCTGTATTACGTCGCAATCAATCCAGAAGGTCTTTGCGGCTATGGCCGAAAGATCCACGACAGATCTCAGGGACCTCCCGATGAGACGCTGTATCTCGTGCGTCCTTCCCCCGGTCCTTCCGGCCGTGGATTCGCGCAACGTGCGCGTATGCGTCGCTCTCGGAAGCATCGCGTACTCGGCGGTTACCCAGCCCTTGTTTTGGTCCTTCAAAAAGGGCGGGACCTTATCCTCGATCGAGGCGGTGCAGATGACCCTGGTCTTGCCGAGCTCGATCAGTACGGAACCTTCGGCGGTAGTGATAAAATCCCTTGTCACCTTTACTTCCCTCATTTCGTCATGTCTTCTGCCGTCAGGCCTCATCCGTCACACCTCCGCTCCTAATGCGATTTTTTTGATAAACTCTATTTTCCTGCAGAGAAAACGTTCACCGACGTCCAGAAATTTTTCCGGCGAGTCGGTAACGTAGAATTCGCGGACCACCGCTCCCGAAGATGATTTAATGAGGGAGGAACCCCCGAGTATGCTGCGCATCTCCCGTGCGGTCTCTATGGCGGAATCGATAAGCATCACGCCTTCTCCCATCACCTTCGAAAGGACGGCCTTTAGCAGAGGATAATGTGTACAC
>JAJYLU010000379.1 GCA_021787505.1 Nitrospirota bacterium
GATCTCGCCGATGAAGAACTTGGGCGCAACTTCGATAGGGTCTCCGCCCTCTTGCTTGCCTTCATCCCGCATCTTCTTTAGTATGCCGACCAGTTGGCAGGTGTCCACGTCATAGACGTTTTTTGCTCCGGGGTGGCCCTTGAGCCTTCCCGCGGCGCTGAAGCTCTGGTGGTCCCCCGCGATGCAGAGACAGTTCCTGAGGCCGAGGGCGGCACCACCGAGGAGGTCCGCCTGCATCGCGATCCTGTTGCGGTCTCGGCAGGTCATCTGCATAACCGGTTCGAGGCCTTCCTGAAGTGCGATCACCGCAGCAGCGATGCTCGATATGCGGACAACGGCCGTCTGGCAGTCAGTAATGTTTGCGGCGTCGCAAAAACCTTTGAGCAGCTGGGCCTTTTTCCGGACCTCATGCCCATCCGCGCTCATAGGCGGCCCGAGTTCCGCCGTCACCGCGGGCTTTCCGCTCTCTAATACTTTTTCAAGATTGCTTCCGCTCTTCATTATTTCTTACCTCCTGCTGTCGCAGCCTTCTGCGACTCCTGCTCCTCGTATGCACGGATGTGCTCCAGCGACACCCTTCTGGGACCGCCGTCCCTCGCGGTGGACCAGTTTCGCGGGGGAAGGACCTCCGAGAGTTTCTCCAGAGTCCCGAGCTGTTTCATCCTCTCCACAATGAGGAACCAGGCGCAGTCAACGTCCTTGCTGACCTCGCATTTGCCGTTGTTCGTACCCCCGCAGGGCCCGTTCATGAGCGTCTTGGAGCATCGCGCGATCGGGCAGATGCCGCCGGTCATATGCAGGATGCAGTTGCCGCAGCCGGCGCAGAGTTCGACGAAATTGCCCGGGGCCTCCACCGCGCCGTAGAACGAGGTGTTGATGCCCGGATAGACAGGGATGTTTCCGGTCCTGTCGGACAGGAAATTCACGCCGACGCCGCAGGCGGTGGAAAGTATAAGGTCGTATTTCTTCACTTCATCCATAACAGGGTCGAAGTACTCCGGCTCGCAGTGGCGCATTACGCCCAGATGATTGACTTCCATCTCCTTCCCTTCCTGCTGCGCCCGTATACGGATGAGCGAGGCGATGGTCTCGGCCTCTTTTTCGCCGCCGGCATGGCAGACCGCAACGCAGGTGTTGCACCCGAACACGAGGACCTTCCTGAAGTCCTTGACCATCTCCCATATTTCTTCGATTGGTTTTTGTGATCCGATTATCATAGTCTATACTCCTTTATCTCATTCGCTTTCATGCACCCGGTTACTTAGCCCCTCTCAGCCCCATCTGTTTGATCCGCTCCGAAAAATTCGCACAGACCGCCGCATAGGGATTTCCTCCGTTGCCTGACGACGCCGAGAGAATTTCGATTCGGCCGGGGTCGAATCCCAGCATCTTCAATAACTCTTGTCCCCGCTTCACCCGGGCGTCCACGCGGCGAGCGACATCGCGGTACTTACAGGTCCCGTCGCCGCAGCGGACAACAGCAACGCCGTCCGCACCGGCTTCTACTGCCTTGAGAAGATCGAGCACGTCGATCCTGCTAGTGCAGTGCACCGGGATTGTCCTCACGTTCTTCGGCAGATCAAAACCGAGCACGCCGACATGATGCGTACACATAAAGGCCGCTATCACCGGCTCCTGTCTCTTCGGCTCGATCTTGCCGACTGTCTGCGGAAGGGTCCGCCTGATCTCTTTCACGTCATAGCTCACCATGCTGATCGCCTCGCCCGGGCATTCCGGCGCGCAGAGTCCGCAGGCCTGGCAGTATTCAGGCCGTATCTCAGACACTGATGTAACCACCGGGGCGCCGTATGGGCAAATACGCATGCAGGTCAGGCAGGCCATGCACTTTTTCTGGTCGACCACTGCTCCGCCTCCGCATCCGCGGCAGCGGCCGGCCTCTTTCAGCGCCTCTTCCTCGTCATAACCGATCTCGAAGTGGACCATGCTGTCGCACCTCAATTCGGGAGCGAGATGTTTGATCTTGAGACGCGGCTCTTTGTTGATCTTATCGACGACCTGCGCAGGCATCTGTTCGATCTTTTCTTTCTCCTGGACCGGGAGTTTACCTTCGATTGCCTCTCCCTGGCAGTAGAGATGGATCGCCAGCGCGGCGCGATGGCCGTTTGCCACCGCCGCAATCGCCGATCCGGGTCCGGTCACGACCTCGCCCGAGACAAAGACGCCTTTTGCGCTGCTCATCTGGGTTGCAGGGTCACATTCGACCCGGCCCCGTTCGTCGAGTTTGACAGCGCTGCCCTTCAGGAAAAGGACGTCCGACATCTGGCCGATTGTGATGATAATGGTGTCCGCTTCGAGCAGGGATGTCTGATCATTGTCAAAAGAAGGGTTGAACCTGCCGTTTGCATCGAAGACGGACTTGACCTTCACCACCTCGAGCCCTTTTACCTTGTCTCCTTCACGCCTGACCGCCTTCGGCCCCCACCGGTGGTTGATCTTGATCGATTCTTCGAGAGCCTCGTCCACTTCCCATTTCCAGGCCGGCATCTCTTCGGCAGACTCGAGGCAGACCATAGAGACGTCTTTTACACCGAGACGCCTTGCAGTCCTGGCAACATCCATAGCCACGTTTCCGCCGCCGATGACCAGCACCTTCTTCCCCAGAGACGGTTTTCTGTCGAAGGCAACGTCTTCCAGGAAGGGGATCGCCAAGAGCACACCGGGGCCTTTT
>JAJYLU010000380.1 GCA_021787505.1 Nitrospirota bacterium
TACGTGTCCGTCGTCGGGATGTAGGCCTCGGGCTGGTAATAGTCGTAATAGCTGACGAAGTACTCCACCGCGTTGTCCGGAAAGAGCTCCCTGAATTCGCCGTAGAGCTGTGCCGCAAGAGTCTTGTTGTGGGCGATGACAAGGGTCGGCCTCTTCACGTTCGCAATGACATTCGCGATCGTGAAGGTCTTCCCCGATCCGGTCACGCCGAGGAGGACCTGGTGCTTTTCTCCATTCAGGACCCCCCTGGTGAGTTCCTCTATCGCGCGGGGCTGGTCCCCCTTCGGGCTGAACTCTGAGTTGAGACGAAAATCGGACATAGTTCCGTTAAAGGTTAAAGGCTGACCTTTGCCTTTCCCTTTAATTTTTTACCTTTCACTTTTCACTGTCTTTCATCCCATCAGTATCAGGGGGCTTTTGAAGAGCTCGTCCCGCTGTGCCGACCTGACCGTATTTTCGAGCAGCATCGCAATCGTGACGGGCCCGACGCCTCCGGGGACAGGCGTGATCATAGATGCTTTTTTCGATACCGACTTGAAATCGACGTCTCCCGTGATCGAGCCGTTCTTGAGCACGTTTATCCCGATGTCCACAACAACCGCTCCTTTCTTCACCATCCCTGCCTTGATAAGTCCGGCCCGCCCGGTCGCCGAGCAGAGGATGTCCGCCTGTTTCGTCATGGCGGTGAGGTTTGCCGTTTCCCTATGGCAGACCGTGACAGTCGCTTCCTTTGCGAGGAACATCGAAGAGAGCGGCTTGCCGACGGCAAGGCTCTTGCCGATGATGACCGCATGCCTTCCCCTGATCTGGACCTTGTGATGCTCGAGCAGCCTGATGACGCCGAAGGGCGTGCAGGGGAGAAAACTCCAAATGGAGGGGATGAACCTCGACTGCTGATCAGAGTCGGTCGTGCCCTTCTTGAAGAGCTGGAACGTCGATTCGTCCGCCGCGAGTCTTCCGACAGAGATAGCGCCGAGACCGTCGATGTCCTTCTCCGGGACTATGTGGTTGGTGATCCTCCGAGGGTTCATGTGTCTCGGGAGCGGCATGAGGACGAGAAGGCCGTGTATCCTTTCGTCCGTGTTGATCTTGTTGACGAGATTAAGGATCTCGTTCAGAGTCACTGTCGCCGGCAGCACGAATTCGTACGCCGTCACCCCGGCTTTTTTGCATGCGCTCAGCGTGGCCCGGAAATACTGGACCGAGGCGGGGTTTTCACCTACCAGCAGGAGCGCGAGCCCCACGTCGACGCCGATCTTGTTCAGCGTCTCTACCTCTTTCCTTACGTCCGCCTTGATCTCTTCGGCCAGTTTCCTGCCGTCAAGGATAGTTGCCATGAATGCCTCCTCAGGCTTTTGGAATGGTACGTCTTTAATTATAACAGGCTAACAAGCTAACAGGCTATGAACCCGGCAACTAAATATCGTCATGCCAGAGGTTCTCAGTCGGGCATCCAGAGTCATTGTTTCTTCCGGATTCCCGCCTGCAGACTGCGGGAATGACAAATTGCGGAATTTTGTTGCCGGAGTAATAACAAGCTTGTCAGCTTTTCATCGCTTCAATGAAGGCTGCGGTATCGGAGAGGTCCTCGAAGACCAGGTGCGCGCCGGCGTCGCGGAGCGCCGCGGAAGAATACGGGCCGGTCGCGACCGCCACCGCCTTCGCGCCGTAAGGCTTTGCGCAGTCGACGTCCCGGGGTGTATCGCCTATGACGACGCAGTCTCTGAAGTCCATCTTGAGAGACTCCGCCTTCTCAAGCCTCCCGACCGCGACGGGAAGCAGCTTGTTCCTGTCCTCGGAGTCGTCGCCGAAGGCGCCGAGCCGGAAATAAGAATAGAGGTCATAGGCCTCGAGCTTGATGCGCGCGCCTTCACTGATATTGCCGGTAAGAAGGCCGAGTATGTTCTCCCTGCCCGATGCCATGGCATCGAGGGCGGCCCGTATCCCGGGTTTGACGTGGCCCTTCCGGTTGCTGACGCTCTCCGCGAGGTGTTTGATATAGGCCCTGAAGAATTCCGGGGTTTCGCCATTTGTATGGGAGATGCCGTACAGGGCGAGACCCTCCTTCAATATCTGCACGTCGGTCTTTCCGGCCATGCTCACCGTGCGGAAGGCGTTCTTCACCGAGAAAATCTCTTCGAATGCAAGGTTGAGTGCGTTTGATCCTGCGCCGCCGGAATCGATTAGTGTGCCGTCTATGTCGAAGAGGATGAACTTCATAATTTTAACGATAACCGTTGCGAAAGCGCGATGTCAACAAAGCCCGGCACATTTTGGTAGATGTACAATTTATCTTGAAAAATAGAATAATTCCGGTGTATATTTTCTTAAAGTACTTTATATAAAAAGTGCCTTTCCCTGTTGACAAAAAATGTTCATGTGTTATATGATTCTCGCATCTATTAAGGGAATAGATATTTTTCGAAACAGAGGGGGTAACCATGAAGGTTAAAGGGGCGATCATTTTCGTGGCGGCTATAGCGAGCGCTGTCATTATATTTTCGGCAATAGCGGCGTCGGCCCAGGGCATAATGGTAATCGGTGAGGCGAGGATGACCGGGAAGTCATTCCTCAAATCGGCCGACGAACGGTGGTTGCCTGCGCCCACCACCTATCCGGTTGTCCAGGACACCTCGATCAGGACCGGGGAAGGTTCGGCAGCGGTCTATTTTAAAGACGGT
>JAJYLU010000010.1 GCA_021787505.1 Nitrospirota bacterium
TGACAAGGGCAGGGCGATCTTCGATCAGAAGTGTGCACCGTGTCACACGATCGGTCGCGGTAAAAAAATCGGACCTGACCTGAGTGGAGTAACGCAGAGGAGAGATAGAGATTGGCTCATTAGGTGGATCGATCACCCTGAGGAATTGATTGCGTCGGGAGACGCCACCGCGGAAGAGATTGTGAAGGGATATGCGATCCGAATGCCTTCAGCCGGGCTTTCAAAAGAAGAGATCGGCAATGTGCTCAGTTACCTGGAATCCCAAAAGTCAAATATAAATCTTCCGCCGCCGCCTGAGCTTAAAAAAGAAGCGCGGGGCGAGGTTTACTTTTCTTAGCGTACCTATCTCCAGTTTTACGAGGACGCGAGGGGAAACAGGTATGGGCCGTTATATGAGCGGGTTGATCTGGAAATTCAGGACCGAAACAGGAAGTGGAGTTTCCGTTCCTCTGGTTTAGTGCGATATGACCTAAGGTCGCTGAGCAGCAAAAAAAGGGAGATGGACGAGCTCACCTATGCTTTTTTGACCTACGCGCCCTTTAAGGACTACGGCCCGGCTTTCAAGATAGGAAGGTATTATGTATTTGGCGGAGTCGCCGCGGACCAGATCGACGGTGTTCAATCTTCATGGGATATCACCACTGCGACCGGGGTTTCTGTATTCGGGGGAAGGCCGGTCGAGACAGAGCTTGACGGCAAAAGAGGAGATTACATCTATGGTGGCCGTGTGTTTCAAAGGATCGAAAAGAAGGCCGAGGTGGGCGCCTCTTTCTTAAAGGAGGACGACGATGGCGGGCGATACAGGGAAGAATTCGGTCTAGATGTCTGGCTTCTTCCGATAAAGAACCTGGAGCTTCAGGGGCATTCGTTCTGGAACAATATCACAAAGGGGTGGATGGAGCATTCCTACACCTTCCGCGTCCCCCTGCAAAGGGTCGTGATATCCGGTTTGTATGCGCGATCCGACTATCGCAACGCCTTTTCGGCCAGGACCCTGAGCGCCTTTTCGCCCGACCTTCTGGGGCAGGGTGAAGGGTTGACAAAGATAGGCGCCTCGGTAGAAGTTCCCCTCGGCGGGGGCGTTTCGGCGAGCATCAATTACACCGGATACGGGTATAGGAAATCAGGGGACGCCCGATATTACGGCGGCACGGCGACGGCGGAGTGGCAGTCCTTGTCGGGAGGCATTTCCATTCACCGCATGGACGGGGAAGTGGAGAGGCTCCGCTATCTGGAATTGCGCGCATACGTTAAAAAAAGTTTCCGCAGGATGACCTTTGTCATGGACGCGATAAACCTCCGCTACGAGCTGCCGATCAGCGGTCTTAAAGATGCGTATTCCATCAACGGGACGGCGACCTACAAGATCAATAATTCTCTCAGCGCAGGCGTTGATATCGGCTACAGCAAAAACCCGGATTTCACTAATAACGCGATGGTACTGATGAAGCTTGTCTATAACTTCAGAAAGGACCTCTGAGATGAAAACCGGTAGGTACGAAAAATATGTCTTCTTAATGACGTTTTTGTCCGCCCTTTTCTTCGGAAATGGCATACCCGAACCACATGCAGAAGAATTGAAGATAACCGGAGGCCACCCCATAGAACTTTCCGGAAAACCGGTCTGCACGGAATGCCACAGTTCAGACACAGAAGTTGTCATGAGGCCTGTAGCTGCCTTCAATCATGACAGCGACTGGATCGCGAGACACAGGTTCCTAGCGTCGAAGACCGCCCGGCTCTGCGATGCCTGTCACCATGTATCTTTTTGTACCAGCTGCCATGCCTACAAAGAGGAACTGAAACCGAGCGATAAGCACTCTGATTCTCCGGAGAGGTGGCTCCCCCATCGTGGAAACTACCTGTTTCAACACCGTATCGACGGCAGGCTTGATCCTACAAGCTGCTTCCGCTGTCACGGCAGACAGAATAACGAGGTCTGTAGGAGATGTCACAAGTGATGTCCCTGAACATGCATATCCCCGCATTTCTTGTGCTCTTGCTCCTGGGATGCGGCACGGGCACTGACTCCGGAAGGGTCTTTGTCCCGGCATCCGGGCATGTCGCAGACTGGGCAAACCCTCTTTTTATCGGCAGTAATTCCTTCCATGGGACAATCATTAAGACCACGCGCTCAAGTTCACCCGGAGGGGCCCTTTTCTTGCGGCATTGCGCGGCCTGCCATGGCGAAACCGGAGCCGGAAAGATAGGTCCCAATATCCAGGGCGTGTCCGTGTCGCTCATCGACACCGGCATAAGAATTGTTCCCCTCATGAAAGGGCATGCCGCGCTTAGTGAAGAGGAGAGAACGGAAATAGCAGGATATCTTGCGACGGTCAGGAACAGTCCCGACCCTGCCGTTGCAGTCATAGACACGGGCATCTGCATGGAATGTCATGGCGGTGACCTGAAGGGAGGGATAGCGGCGATAAGCTGTTACTCTTGCCACAACGGCCCGGGCGGCGACATAGGCCATCCCGACGGATGGCCGAGATCCAAAGACAATCCTGCGATCTTTCACGGCAAGTATGCAAAGAGATTTGTTGCAGCCTGCGCCAACTGCCACGGCTTCGACCTTAATGGTGGAATAGGGCCTCGCTGTTCTTCTTGTCATGACGGAGTTTCTGCTCCTTTACTGGGGCCTTTCAGTATATAGCGTGATGGCCGATGACGGACCGCAGACGATCTCTGAAGAAAGGAGGGCGGATGGATGTTGAAAAAAGGGAGATGCCATAATCCGGCATCTTAATTAGTTTATTCTCGTAAGATAAATAAAGACGGAGGCAAAAAAGATGAGAAAGATAGCTATTCCCTGTTTCCTTATTGTTGCATTGTTCTTCACAGCGGGTGCCTGCTCCTTTGCGGCAACGGCGAACGTCTCTGTGGTCGACTTTGCCTTTCAGCCGCAGACGGTAACTATAAACGCCGGAGACACAGTCATCTGGACGCTGAACGGGGCTGCTTCCCATACCGTAACGAGCGGACCTGACTGCACGCCGGACGGCATGTTCAATTCGGGGACTCTCGGAAGTGCGCCGTTCTCCATCACCTTCAACACTCCCGGGACCTTTCCTTATTTTTGTAGCTTTCACTGCGCTTCGTTTGGGATGACCGGCAGCGTAATCGTCAATGCCGCCCAGTCCACCATACCTGTTCCAACCACGTTCCAGACATTTTCCTATCCTGCGATAGTCGCTCCTGTTTTGAGTTCTACTCCTATGCAGGCGAAGCCTGTCGGGATAGGAAGCGCGGCCACGGGCGGCGGGATACTTAGTATAGAGGTCGCCCTCAATCGATTTGCCGGGCCTGTAGATGTATATTTTCTTTTATTTTTCCCTGCATTAGACCCCATCAACATCTATCAGCTCACGTCTCTCAACACCTTCCAGACAGTTTCGGCCGGCCTTTCACCGTGGATGCCGAATGTGGCGGGGCCGATTAGTCAGGGACTCTTCGGAGACGTAGCTACCATGTTGCTCCCGAGCGGCACGTATTACCTTGCGGCCTTTGTGACGCCGGCCGGCGACCGAAGTCTTACAAAGGGTTATCTCTGGATTACCTCTTTTACCCTGTGACAAAAAGAGAATTGTACATACGATGAGGCAAAGGATAACCTTTGCCTCATCGTGCAAGGTTGGTGTTATACGCCATAAGAGTATTCTCTCTGAGAAATTTAATATTGCGGGATCGAATAATATCCGATGGCGAAGATGGCCGAAAGAAATATTTTTGGCTCCTGATTGGATTCGGTGTGACGAGGAGATGGAGCGGAAGAAGGCAGTCCCGAATTGCAAGGCAGGCGGCGGAGTTCGTCCCCGGCCGCCTGTTTTGCTTCTCCTCTGAAACGCGGATGAGGTTATGCGCCGGCGTTTCTGTCTTTGAAATCCTTACACTCTTTCGACGGAGAAACGAACAACCCGTGCCGGTTGCATATTCCTGCGTCGGCCCTCACGGATGAGTAGGCTGAACTCAGGGAGTTCAGCCCGGGGAAGGCTGCCTCGATCGATGCCGGTTCACCGTTAAAGAACCGGCAGTTCCTGCACGCGGCAGTCGTAACATTTTTCATTGGTCGAAATCCTCCTCTGCCGCAATCTACTTGCCGAGGTTCATCCAGTAATTTCCGAATACAAAATCGGAAAGGAGAAACCCCAACGCCACATTGATCAATACGCCGATGGTGAATGCGCCGAAGGGCTTCCAGCCGGCGGCCTTTAGTTCTTTGAACCTCGTCGTGAGCCCTATGCTGAGGAAACAGAATATGAACGCCCAGCTCCTGAGCGAGACTATCGGCAGAAGCAGTCCCGGCTTTACAATCTTACCGAAGTCCGCAGCTGAGTAGCCGGCCGTTATACTGGTCATTAATAGTGAAGCCACAAAGAACCCGATTACAAATTTCGGAAATCTCCACCATATTTCCATGGCGCTGGGCTTCACGCCGCATTCCTCTTTTTCCCATTTAAGGCATGATATCATGGCAAAGATAAATGACCATATCCCTATCCACATATCCCTGCCTATGACCTTCATAAGGGTAAATCCCTGTATTGCGGCGTTCTCATTGCCCGCCATTTTGCCGTAGGCGGTTGCAGCCGCGAATCCGGCGGCGTCCGCAAACTCCGACGTCCCCACCCATGCGCCTGCTACCCCTGGATTCAGGTTGAGGAGCTTCGATGCAAAGGGGATAAAGAATATCATCACCAGCGCCCATGCAACCACGAGAGTTACCGACGTGTACAGGTGCTCCTTCTTTGCCTTTACAGAGCTAGCTATTGCCATGGATGCGGACACGCCACAAACAGCGCCTCCCACGCCGATAACCGACGCAAGCCTTCTGTCGAGACCGAATATCTTTGTTGCAACAAAATATATTGTCAGGCATGTGGTAAGGGAAATCACGGTAGCCTGCAGAAGAGCGACAGGCCCCGCGGAAGCGATAAGGGCGATTGGAAAGGTTGCCCCGAGAAGGACGATCCCTGTCTTGATATAATATTCCACCCTGAATCCTGAATCCATCCACTTGGGAAGGGGAACAACATTTGCTATTATCAGTCCGATTATCAGCGCGACAAGGGGCGGCTCCAAATTGTACTTCGCTGCGTCTACCCATCCACCGATCGCGAACATGATGATTGAGAGCACGTAGAGGATTATAAAGGATGGGATAAACTCCGATGTCTTAATGCCCATTATCCTTGTGGAGACACCGAATATGACCAGCCATGACAACAGCTGAAGGACGTACGAACCGATGTTCTTGCCGAAGTGGGCAAGCAGTTGGTCGATGGATGACCATTTCAGTCCTCCCGGATTGATAGTCAGTGACTTTATTATGGTGCTGCCGTTAAGGAAGGCGACAAGGGAGATAAGCACAATCCCGATTCCGACATAAATCGCCCACCAATCTTCCTTCAGATACAGTTCCTTCCAACCCATGGTTTTGGGTTTTTCCATTTCATTAGCCATCCCGTCCTCCTTTGGGCTTATTGGTGTTTTTGGACCTGGACCTCTTTTTCCAGTTTCTTAATCGCCTTCATAACAGATACGAAGTTTAAGTAGCTGACATCATCCGCGGGCAGGCTGGAGTTGCTTCCCCATTCAATCCATGAGGCATCGTAATTGCGGACCTTCGGGAACCCTAATGCCTTGAGCACGAAAAAGGTGTTGGCAGCCCTGGTACCGGTCTGGCAGTAAACAATGACCTCCTTTTTCTTGTCCAGCCTGCCGTACAGCTTTGCCAGTTCGTCCATGGATTTAAGCTTTGTTGAGCCATCCTGATAGTTCTCCTCGAAATCTATATTTGTCGCCCCTGGTATGTGGCCCCCTCTTAAGGACCGTACGTCTGTGCCTTTATACTCGCCTGTGGTACGGACATCCAGGAGGATAATATGAGGTTTTCTCAGGGCGTTCTTCACATCGGATGTGGAGGCATATAGGTTCGGTCTGGGTTTGGCCTTGAACACGGATGAGGCGAGTTTCGTTTCGGCGGCTGAGAGTTCGCCCTTCCATTGCTCTATGCCTCCGTCAAGGACATGGAGCCTGTCCATCCCCATGTAGTCAAGCATCCAGTATTCCAGGTAAGCTATCTCTCTGCCGGCGCCGTAGAGCACCACCTCACTGTGAATGTCCAGACCTTTTTCTCCAAGGATCTTCTCCAGCTGACGAACAGGGAGCAAAATTGCGTCCGGTTTGCTCTGAAGGTCGTTGACGGGGATATTGATAGCACCCGGAATGTGTCCCTTGGCATAAGCGCCTCCGTCCCGAACGTCGACCACTGTTACATTTTTATGTTGTGAGAGCCATCCTGCGTCGACGAGGCGCTCCAGATGTGAAGCTGCATAGGCTGTTGCAGATAGAAGCGTTATGGAAAAAATGACCACCAAAATCCTTAGCGCTTGTTTCATCGTTACCTTCCTCCACTGTTTTTTTCTTATTTTTTTTGGTGTGAATCTTCGGTCCATCTGCTGTTGTGAGTCGGGCCGGTTCTCCTCCTTTCCTTTGTAGGATGAACTTCCACTACAAGAGATTGTGCAAAAGAGATACCAGTTTTCCCGCGTGCATCCCCCTGCCGGAATTAGGGTTGTTTTACGATGAGCTGAGGATGATTCAGACAATTACAAGTACGGACGGGGAGGCGCGGTGAATGCAAAAATTATCTTGCAGTGCTATATTTTGTTTGCACCATTTTCTTTGAAATCCCCGGAATGGATACCGTATTTCCTCATAAGATGCTGGAGAGACTGTCTTTCAATGCATGCCTTTTTTGCTGCCATTGAGACATTTCCTTCCGAGTCTTTCAATAACCGGGTTATATACTGAACGTTGAATTTTTCGAGGACGCTTCTCCTTGCCTCTTTATATTCAAGGCTGCAGATAACAGATACGGTGTCCTCAGGACAAATTGCCTTGAGAGATTCGCAACTGAAATCCTCGGGGCCAATGGTATCTCCCTTTGAGAATATCACGGCCCTTCTGATCTCATTCTGGAGCTCCCTTACGTTGCCGGACCATTCTCTTGAAACCAGGATCTTCAATGCATCTTCGGAAAATCTCTTTTGAGGAATCCCTAAGTCCGCACAGTAATAAGAAAGGAAATGGTTTGCAATCAAAGGGATGTCCGTGGCTATCTCTCTCAGGGACGGCGTTTGGATCGAGACAACATTCAGCCGATAATACAGGTCTTCCCTGAACTGGCCTGAGGCTATTTTCTCTTTGAGGTTCTGATTCGTCGACGCAATTACCCTGACATCGACCTTGTGTGTCCGGGTATCACCTAACGGCTTTATCTCCTTCTCCTGCAAAACCCTCAGGAGTTTTGCCTGGAGCACGGGTGAAATATCGCCGATCTCATCCAGCAGGATTGTTCCTGAGCGGGCAGTGTGAAAGAGGCCTTCCTTATCCTCGGCGGCCCCTGTGAAGGCGCCTTTCCTGTAACCGAACAGCTCGCTTTCCAGTATGTTTTCCGGGATCGCGGGACAGTTCACGGTAACAAAGGGCTTGCCCGCCCGATTACTCAATTCGTGCATCATTCTGGCCGACAGGTCCTTGCCCGTTCCCGTTTCCCCGGTAATCAGCACGGTCACGTCCGTTTTCGCTACGAGTTGAATGGTTTCGACAAGTTTTCTGATTGCGGGGGACGTGCCGACAAAACTTTCGGAAGTTTCCTTTTCCCTGATTTTTTTCTCGAGGGCGCGATTTTTCTGGATGAGAGCGTGATGCTCCATTGCCCTTTTAATAGTATGGAGCAACCTTTCTTCGTCAAAGGGCTTGGTAATATAATCATACGCGCCGAGTTTAAGGGATTCCACGGCATCTTCAATGCTTCCGTAGGCGGTCATTATAATTACGATAACGGAGTCGTTCATCTTCTTGATGCGTCTGAGGAGTTCCATGCCGTCCATCCTCGGCATCCTTATGTCGATAAGCGCAATGCCTATCGTATCTCCTGTAACCATGCTCAAGGCTTCTTCGCCGGTGCCTGCAGTCAAAACGTCTACGTTCAACTCCCTGCGGATCACCCTCTCAAGGAATCTCAGCATATCTGGCATGTCGTCGACGACGAGGAGTGACTGTCTCATGATTCAGCAATCCTCGCAGGAAGCCATATCCTGAATATCGTTCCCTTGTCCTCTTCGCTTTCGCAGGAGATTTCGCCTTTGTGTTCCCTGATTATGCCGTAAGTTACCGCAAGTCCGAGGCCCGTTCCCTCTCCGGGCTCTTTAGTGGTAAAGAACGGCTCGAATATTCGGTTCTGGATATCTTTCGGGATACCCTTCCCCGTGTCTGAAAAGACGATCCATACGCCGTCCCGGCCAGCGGCATAACGGGTAGATATGGCGACGAGGCCGCCAGGACGCAGGGCCTGATAGGCGTTCATGAGAAGGTTCATGGTAACCTGTTTCATCTTGTTCACGTCAATTATGATCTGCGGCAGAAGGGGATCGTAATCCCTTGTGATGCTCATGCCGCTTCCGGAAAACCTGCTCTCGACAACGGATACAACGGACTCTATAGTTGCGTTGATATCGGCCTCCTCATATCTCGGCCTGGTCTGCCTTGCAAAGTTGAGGAGGTCTTCGACTATTTTTTTGCAGAGCCCCGCGTTGTTGTGGATCACCGTCAGGTCTTCCCTGGTCCGTCCCTCTGCGCCCTCTTTCATCAAAAGGCCTGTGTACCCAAGGACGACGCTGAGCGGGTTATTGATCTCATGGGCGACGCCTGCAGCCAACTGTCCCACGGAGGCGAGCTTATCTGCGTGCCGTATCCGCTTTTCCATTCTCTTTCTCTCCGTAATGTCCTTGATGATGCATTCATATCCGCATACATCATTTTTCTTGTCCTTACGGTACGTGGCGCTGATCAGGACATGCGTTTCGTCACCGTCTTCCTTCCTGAAGACGGTCTCGTAGTCTTTTACGAAGCCTTCTTTTTCGAGCCCGTGGAAAACTTCGTCGAGGGCCTTTTCGTCGGCAAAGAAATCGTGGAGGGAAACACTCCCCACCAGATCCGATTTGCTCCGCCGGCCGAGGAGTTCAATGCCCGCATTGTTGATGTCCACAATGAATCCCGGGCAGTCTGCAAGGATGATCGCATCCTTTGAGCCTTCAAAGATACGGCGGTATTTCAATTCTGATACCGTCAGGTTTTCCTGAGATTCATTCAGGTGATCGATCATCTGATTGAAGGATTCGGCAAGCGCGGAGATTTCATCGTGGCCCTTTGCGTCGAACCTTACGTCGAGCCCTTTCTCGCCGCTCGCGATCGACTGGAAAAAAGAGCTCGCCTTTTTCAGGGGTCTTGCCGCGATAGCATAATAGAAATAATTGAGAATGAGGAAAAGTGAAGCCATCCCCGCCAGGCCCAGGAGAAACATGGAAAAGGCGATCTGGCGAATATGATAAAAAGTCTCGTCAACAGGGATGGCGACGGATTCCAGACCCACCACGTCTCCGACCTTCCAAAAGTGGCCATGGCTTTTCCCGTAGCGCTCCACCAGCGAGTGAGGGGCCTTTGACGGATCTCCATGGCACATCGCGCACTGCTGCTCCATGGAAATAGCTTTAAAGTGGGCAAAATATTCTTTCCCGTCCCTCGTTATCAGTCCCTTCCACTCACGCTTGACGCCGCGGTTTCCGGCGAACTCCCTTATAATGCGCGCTTCAAATTTGTCCGCCCTGTTTGCGGGATTGATAGGGTCGATGGCGACTCTCCGGTAAATGAAATCAGGGAATCTCTTCTCAAACCTCTTCATGATCCCCCTGTTGACAAAAGAAGTAGACATGGCTTCCCGGACGAATTCTTCCTTCGGCAGTACATGATACATCTGCGGCCGCAGCTCATCCCGAACATACTCCATGGTGGCTTCGATATGTCCCAGCACGAGGTCTGTCTTCTGGTAGGTGTCCTTTATATAGAGGCTCTTCAGATGTTCATAAAAAAACAGCGAGATTATACTGACGGCGCAAAAAAGTATTATTCCCAGCCCGAGCATAAATTTCGTAGTCAACCTTCTGGGCTTCCATGGGATTTTATTCATCTATGCTCCTTGTTTATTATAACTCCGGCCGGTTTGTTAAAGGAATTGGCGGGACGCGTGGCCGTAAGTAGAAAGATGCGGCTCGATCATCGATCGTGGCGCAACCGGCGGAATTCCAGCCGTCGAAAAAGAACCGAAAAAGGCCATGACAATGCTTGATCAAGTTGACAATTCTTGGAAACCCGGTAGAATTGTAGGGAAGAGTTTTTGGATACATATAAATGCAGAGTAACGAGGAGATGGTGTGAAAAAGACGATACTCTTTTCCCTTTTCCTTGCCCTTTTCCTGAACGTCAGCGCGGGGGCGCAGCAGACAGGCTACGTCGAACCCGGGGTTGACGAAAAACTTGGCGGCTCTGTTCCCCTTGATCTTACCTTCAGTAAAGAAGACGGCGAAAGGGTGAAGTTGAAGCAATTGATCGACAGGCCGACGGTCCTCATGCTCGTCTATTACAGTTGTTCCCATATCTGTCCTCAGTTTCTCGGGGGATTTGCGGATTCCCTCGCCGGCCTTCGGCTCGATCCGGCCAGGGACTATAGGGTCCTCACCGTCAGCTTCGACGAGACCGACAGGCCGATGGACGCCCGTGAGTTGAAAAAGAATTATATCAAGGCGATCGGCCGTCCCTTCCCGGAGGATACGTGGCATTTTTTGACGGGCAATCAGGATAACATCATGAGGCTGTCCGATGCAGTGGGGGTGAGGTTCACGAGGGCCGGCCACGGGTTTGTCCACCCGGAGGTGCTGATTTTCTTATCTCCGCAGGGAAAGATCACGAGATACCTTCAGGCACCCAAATTCAGCTACGGACTCCCCTCACCCATGACCTTTTCGGCCATAGACCTGAAGACCGCCTTTGCCGATGCCTCGCTCGGAAAGGTCTTTACCTCCGGGACAGGGGTAACGCCGCTCTTCTGTTTCCTGCACGAGCCCGCAAACCAGGAAAGGTTCTTCAACATGCTCAAGGTGACCGGGGCACTGACGCTGCTCGGCCTCTTCCTGCTCTTCGTCTACCTCAGATCAGGAAAAAAATCGACATCTTGAAGAGGGGGTAATTTGAAAAATACGGCGTCCGAGTACGAAAGTTTCTATCATGAGAAGGGGAAGTACAAAGGCATCCTCTCCTGGCTCATGTCTACCGACCACAAGCGGATAGGCATCCAGTATCTGGTTGCGCTCCTGACTTTTTTCTCGGTCGGCGTGCTGCTCGGGCTGCTGATCCGTCTGAGCCTTATCGCCCCCGGTACGTTCATCGGGCAGGAGACCTACAACCGCGTCTTCTCGGTCCACGGGATCATAATGATCTTCCTCTTCATCATCCCGGGCGTGCCGGTCGCCTTCGGGAATTTTTTCCTGCCGATCATGATCGGGGCGAGGGACGTCGCATTCCCCCGCCTGAACCGCTTTACCTGGTGGACGTATCTTGCCGGCGCGACCCTGGTCGCTCTTTCTCTCTTTGCCGCGGGCGGCGCGCCCGATACGGGCTGGACCTTTTACGCGCCATACAGCATACGGGCAAAGGCGAACATTACCCTCGCGGTCACCGGCGTTTTCGTGCTCGGGTTTTCGTCGATCCTCACAGGCATCAATTTCGTCACGACGATACACCGGCTGAGGGCACCCGGCATGACGTGGTTCAAGCTTCCCCTTTTCGTATGGACCCTTTATGCGACCGGCTGGGTCCAGCTGCTCGCAACGCCGGTGCTTGCGATCACCCTTGTTTTCATAATACTGGGCAGGGTCTTCGGCGTCGGATTTTTCGACCCCTCGAAGGGGGGCGACCCGATCCTCTACGAACACCTCTTCTGGACCTATTCCCATCCGGCAGTATATATTATGGTGCTGCCGGCGATGGGGATCATCAGCGAGGTGATCCCGGTCTTTGCACGGAAAAAGATATTCGGCTATAAGGCGGTCGCCCTCTCCGCCATCGGCATCGCCTCTGTCGGCTATTTTGTCTGGGGCCACCACATGTTCACGAGCGGGATGAGCGACACCGCCCGGATAATCTTCTCCTTTATCACTTTTCTCGTGGCGGTCCCTAGCGGGATAAAGATCTTCAACTGGGTCTCGACCCTGTACAAGGGGTCTATAGTCGGGAGCGCGCCCATATATTTTGCCCTTACGTTTATCTTCCTCTTCTCGATCGGAGGCCTTACGGGACTTATCATCGGATCGCTCGAACCTAACCTCCAGCTCCATGGGACCTATTTCATCGTCGCCCACTTCCACTATGTCATGTTCGGCGGGGCCGGTTTTGCTATTCTCACGGCGCTCCATTACTGGTTCCCCAAGATGTTTGGCAGGATGTATCCGGAAAGACCGGCTAAGATCGGCTGGTTCATACTCTTCATCGGCTTCAATGTCCTTTATTTCTCGATGTTCATCCTGGGCTATGAGGGCATGCCGAGGCGGTACTTTGACTATCCGGCCAGATATTTCCCTCTTCATCTCGTATCGACAATAGGCTCCTGGATCCTCGCGGCGGGACTGGCAATTATAGCCGGCAATCTGATGAGGGCGCTCTTCAAAGGACCGAAGGCACCGGCGGACCCCTGGGGCGGAAGGACCCTCGAGTGGACAATCCCCTCTCCGCCCCCGGCCGAGAACTTTGTGGAAACTCCGGTCATCAGGGATTAATGGAGTGACGGTGCAGGCAGAAAAACAGAGAGACCGCATCGCCGCGAAATACGGGATGTGGCTTTTTCTCTTTACCGAGATCCTCTTCTTCGGCGGCATGTTTCTTCTCTATTCTGTGTATCGCTCGAAGTACCCCGCGGAGTTCCATGCCTCCGCAGCCGAGGAAAACCTTCTGCTCGGATCGATCAACACCGCTATCCTTCTTACCAGCAGTCTCTTCATAGCAGTGGCGATTTCTGCGGTGAAGAAGGGGAATTACCGTCTGTCGGTTATCTTGCAGGGGGCCACGATACTTATGGGCATCGCTTTTTTAGGGATAAAGGCCGTCGAGTGGTCCGAAAAAATCGCCCGGGGAATATATCCAAACTCTCCGGTGCTCGACAAAATGAGCATGGGCGAGATACTTTTTTTCGGTCTCTATTATGTGATGACCGGCATCCACGGAATCCATGTACTGATCGGCGTCTGCGTGATAGCGTTCATGGTATATTTCACGCTTACCGGAAACATCACGAGGGAAAACTTTTCGAAGATCGAGAATACCGGGCTCTACTGGCATTTCGTGGATATCGTCTGGATA
>JAJYLU010000381.1 GCA_021787505.1 Nitrospirota bacterium
TGCCTCTTCGAACCCGCTCGCCACATGCACGATGGCATCCGCATCCTTGATGAGGTCCGAGACCTTCCTGTTCTGTTCCATATCGCCTTTGGTAAGCCCTATGTAATCGATATATTCGACGGTGGCGTACGTGGTCTTCTTCGGTTTATAGATTGCGGCGAGCCTGTCGATCCTGGCGTCCGGGACCTTTACCACCCCGAGGTGGGGCTCCGCGGACGCCTGCGTCGGATAGACCGTGGTCTCGAGATTCAGTCCGGTCAGCGCATTGAAGATCGTCGTCTTTCCCGAGTTCGCAAGTCCTGTTATCGCTATCTTCACATTCTTCTCCTTGTTCCTGAATAGGTGGTATTATACCCTATCGGCTAACCCTGGTGTTGTATAAGCGCCGGACAAGAACGCCGAAAAAGCCTTGCAATGACGACATGATTGTTTATCTTTCACGTGGCCGCAGTTTTAATGTCAGGTGACTTTCAGAGAAAGGCTGGCTGGCCTCTTGATAGGTCTGTAAGGTGTCGCTGCAAGCCATTTTTCAGCGCCCCTGTCCGGCCTTATAAAGATTGGTTTGCCGCGAGGTTTAAGAATCACTTTTGACTGCGAGTTTGCAGGCGTGGAGGTGATAAAATGACTCCGGACAATAGCGAAAAACTCGAGATAGTGGACACCGAAGGCAAGGTGATCGGTCTTGCGGAGAGGGCCGAGCTGCACCGTGATCCTTCACTCGTCCACAGAGTTGTCCATGTCCTCGTCTTCAACCGAAAGGGCGAACTTCTCCTCCAGAAGAGGTCGAGCCAAAAGGACGTGGCCCCCGGCAAGTGGGACACGTCGGTAGGAGGACACGTCGCCCCAAAGGAAGACGTGTTGGCTGCCGCACAGCGGGAGATGACAGAAGAACTCGGCATCACAGGCTGTGAACTCCGCCACCTTTACCGCTATCTTTTTTTGAACCGTCGGGAGTCCGAACTGGTAGACACCTTTTCGTGCATCTATGAAGGGGCAATCACGTTCAACAAAGAAGAGATCGACGAAGTCGCCTTCTGGGATATCGGGGAAATAAGAAAGAATCTGGGCAGCGCGATCTTCAGCGCGCATTTCGAGAAGGAGATAAATACCTATCTTGCCGGAGATCGCAGCTGACCCGGTTGTCTTCCGCCGAGCGCTCTAAGGAACTTCGCCGGCAGGCATCGACTCTATCCTGGAAATAAGACCCTTGACGGTATTTTTTTCGATCAGAACGCCTTTTTCGTTCCCCGACTTCTCGAGTTCTTTCGCGTAATGCTGCAATGCGTTCATCACCGCGACCGCTTCAAGATTGTTCAATTTCAGATCCATTTTCGTGCCCTCCTTTCTTCAACAAATTACTCTTATATAAAGCTTATCAAAAGCAGTGCAACAGTCAATCCGTTTCTCATCCGCCACGGGCAAAGTCGGGATAATCCGTCATGCCTCCGTCGACATATATGGTGCGTCCCGTAACATAGGAGGCGACATCCGACACCAGGACCACCACCATGCGGGAGATCTCCTCCGCCTCCCCCATGCGGTTGAGGGGGATCTTCGAAAGCAGGTCTTTCAGACCGGCCGGATCGCTCCAAACGGACCGATTGATAGGCGTCTTGATCGCGCCCGGGCCGACTGCAAGTACACGCACCCCGTAGGGCGCGGCCTCCTGGGCCAGGGATTTCGTCATCATGCCTACCGCCGCCTTGCTGGCGGTGTAAGCGCTGTAACCGGACCAGGCGATGATCTCATGTACCGAACTGATGCTCAGGACGACGCCGCTTTTCTGCGAAATCATCCGCTTAAGGGCCTGCTGCGCACAGTAAAAGGCGCCCATTAAATTCACCTCGATCACCTTGCGCCATGCCCCGCCGTCCGCCTCCCAGCTGAGTGCCCGCCCCCCATCGATACCTGCATTGTTGACTAGGATGTCGATGCCGCCCCATGCCTCGTCCATCCGACCGAACATTGCGGCGACGGCTCCCGGGTCGGTGACGTCGGCCTGAAGGGCCAGGGCCTCCCCGCGCTTTCCCCGGATCCGCGTAACGATCTTTTTGGCGGTCTCCGGGTGTACCACATAGTTGATTCCTACCTTTGCCCCTGCCTCCGACAGGGCATCCACAATGGCCTCGCCGATTCCTGAGTTGCCCCCGGTCACCAATGCCCGCTTACCTTCGAGTGAAATTAGCATACACGACAACCTCCCTTGCACGAAAAAAATGTTGACAGCGGCTCCCCGTTAGCACAAATTATTAAAAAGGAGCGGTAACTACCCTGAGAAAAAAACAGACATCCTCCGGCTATTACGTTCATCGGAATTCAACAACCGGCCTTCATGCTTGCCTCTTTGCTAATACCATATCACTTTCCGTATCCGGAGGCTATGGATAACGGCCGCCCGGTTTTCCCATGGGGGGTCTATGGTGCAGAACTGGTCGGCACGGCCCTGCTCGTAGCTGCCGGTCTGTCGGTGGTGATCCTGGACTTTGGAACCGGCAGCCTGATGATTCGCCTCGTGCCTGACGCAGGCCTTCGCCGCCTCATCACCGGATTTCTCTTCGGTACGATCGGCGCCCTGATCGCGCTTTCACCGTTGGGAAAAGAAAGCGGCGCGCACATTAATCCCGTGGTGACTCTTGCATTCTGGCTGATGGGGAAG
>JAJYLU010000382.1 GCA_021787505.1 Nitrospirota bacterium
CATATTGCCACAGCCGGTTTTCCTTAATCCCGGCTTCTTGATAATGATATACCGTCGATTTCAAAAAAGATTTGAGCCGTGTCTGCCCGTCATGCAACGAAGTTCATGAATAATCCCCTTAAAATAACTCCACCTCCACCAGCTCCCCTTCCTGCAGTCCGCGCTTGTGCGGCGGGATTATTACGGTGCCGTCGGCCAAAACCAGGGTCCTGATAAGTCCGGACTTACCAAGTACCGGTACGGCCCACAACTCGCCCTCTCTTTCCTCAATCGAGACCCTGACGTGCTCTTCCCTGCCGTGAACTGACGATATGTTTTTCGCAAGGCGGGCCGTCAATGTCTTTCTTTCTAAGAAATGTTTCGGGCAGGCCCCTGTCAGCATACGCAGGACCCGTTTTATGAAGACATCAAAACAAATAGTCACGGCAGCAGGGTGTCCCGGAAGGCCGAAAACAGGGACCCCGTTCACCACGCCGCCGATGGTCGGTTTCCCGGGTTTTAGGGCAACACCGTGGAAGACAACCCCCGGCAAACCGAGACCGTTTATGATCTTTGCCGTGAGGTCCATAATTCCGACAGAGCTGCCGCCCGAGATCAGGACCATCGCGCTATCGCGCAGCGACTCTTCAACGGCCCTCTTTATCTCATCATAGATGTCCCTGAATATGCCTTTCTTCACAGGCTCTCCGCCATTTTCAAGAATAAGTCCCGCCAGATTGTACGAATTTATGTCACGCACCTGACCGAGTTTCAGGGGCGTTCCGGGAGGAATGATCTCATCGCCGGTGGAGATTATTGCCACCCTCGGTTTCTCATAAATTGAAAGCTCCTTCAGGCCAATGCCCGCAATTGCTGCGATATCTTGCGGCCTCAGAAGGCTGCCTTTCTTTAAAATGATTTCGTCCCTTCTGATGTCCTCTCCGGCCGAAATCACGTTCTCGCCCGGGGCGACCGGCTTCAATATCTCTATCAGGGATTCATCAACCGCCTGGACGTGCTCCAGCATGACGACAGCATCAGCGCCTTCCGGGAGCATACCGCCCGTCGGTATCTTCGCAGCGGCCCCGCTGTTCATGCCGAAAAGCGTCTCCTTGCCCATGAAAACTTCATGTCTTACGTTCAGATAGGAAGGAAGGGTCTCACTTGCTCCGAATGTGTCCGAGGACTTCACGGCAAAGCCGTCGACGGTGGAACGCGAAAAGGCGGGAAGGTCTTCGGGAGAATAAAGGTCTTCGGCCAAAACCCTCTTGTAGCAATCCCCGATCTCTAACTTTTCGACCGAAGGCGCCTTGGCCGGAATATGCCGGGCAAGGAGGTCACGCGCCTCATCAACCGAGACGGCGTTCTCTCTCCCCAGCATGTCGCGCATGGAAGGTCTTAAATATCGCTCTTCTGAGACAAAAGCCAGGAGCTAAGAATAGGCGGGCGGATCGCGACCATCGGACTCTTGGCCGTTACTTCCGAGGACTTGCCGTTACAAAGGATGTCCACCATCCTTTCCACCGATTTCAACTGAAGGCGCTCGATATTCTTCTTCGTCAGGACTGAGGGATCGACAGAATTCCTCTGAATGAAATCTCCAAAACGCTCCTTATTGAAGCATGAGAGAAAGAGCATTCCCCGGAATATCCTCTTGTTCGTCTTGAAAGAAAACAGCGCCCTGTCCAATGACTTTTCAAGAAATAGATCGTTCCTCGCCTGAACGGCCCTGTCTATTCTTATGGCCTGGAACCAATATTTCTTGTCGATGATACTGTCCGCCCTCAGCTCTACAAGGGTGTGAGCGACATTCCTTCTCTTGCTCATAAAGCTGCCGTGCGCAACCGTGTCCGCAGCCAAATGGCTCATATAGCCGTAAACAAAGGCCTTCTGCTGGCGTGTCTTCGCAGAGTCAAGCAGGCCCAGCGCCACCTCCCAGCTATGGGAATTCTTGTCCTTCGGCAGGAACTTCTTCCCTATGATAATGTCCGCCATAAGGTTTCCGTAAAGAAAATCGTTCCTGTATTTCTTGATTATCGCATACACGCTCGCCGGCAGCAGCGGGCCTAAGGAGAAGATCTCATTGCCGAGATAGATATGAGTAAGGGGTCCCCACGCGAAGGCAAGGGAAGGAGTCAGGATAATGGAAAAGAAAAGCAAGAATTTAAACGTCCTCATTTCATCTCCTTTAATAAATTCAAGAGAAGTCTGACGCCTATGCCCGTGGCGCCTTTTGGAGTGTACGGTTTATCCTTATCGGTCCAGGCTGTCCCGGCGATATCGAGGTGCACCCATGGGACGTCCCCCGCGAATTCCTTCAGGAAATATCCCGCCGTTACAAACGAACCGGTCCTGCCTCCCGAATTCTTGATGTCCGCCAGATCGCTCTTAATGTATTCCATGTATTCTTCGTATAGGGGCATCTGCCAGACCCTTTCATAGGTCTCCTCTCCGGCCCTCTTTAATCTCTCCATCCACACGTCGTTGTTGCCCATCATACCGACGGCTTCATTGCCGAGCGCAACGGAACAGGCGCCCGTAAGCGTAGCTATATCTATTATAACAGCAGGCTTCAACTTTTTGACATACCCTATCGCATCCGCCAGGACAAGCCTTCCTTCGGCATCCGTGCTGATTATCTCGATGGTCTTTCCGGCCATTGAAG
>JAJYLU010000383.1 GCA_021787505.1 Nitrospirota bacterium
GAAGAATATCGCCTCCTCGACCGAGGCGACGAGGGCATGTCCGATTCCGCCGAGCATCCCGTGATAGGGCCAAATGGTGAGGTCGTACTTGCCGCCTTCCCTGAGCTGCTTCGTGTAGTGCAGCAGAAGACGCTGGCCGTATTCCTCGTCCACGCGGAAGTTGAAGCAGAGATCGGGATTGAACCTCCAGACGCCGTTTATTACGTCCTCCTCCGAGACCAGGGTGAACGGCGCGGGATGCTCGCCTTTTTCGTTGACGAGAAAGATCGGATGAAAGATCTGCATTGCGTTATGAGAGTCCATCGTAGGGCATATCTGGGTGATCGCCCCGAGGTTCCTGTAGATGAACTCGCAGAGTCTCCGGCTGTCGTCGACCGCGCCGGTCCCCGAACGCCCCGCCACATAGAGGTCGTATCCCGGGATGCAGAAGGTGTTCTGCACGTCGACGGCTACCAGGCATATTCTGAAAGTGTCGTCGCACGAAGGCCGGACCGCATAACGCTTAGCCCATGCTCTGGCTTCGTGCTCCCTGTCCAGATAAGGGACCTTCCATACCTCGCCCGTGCGCACAGGCTCGAAGTGCGGCGGAGGCGGAAGCTCGGTCCCGATCATGTCAGTCTTTTCCCTTCTCATCAGGCGCAAGTGCCGAACTTCCTCATCAGCTCTTTCTCGACCGGCTTCGGCACGAGGTCTTTCACCGGGCCGCCGAGGGAGGCGATCTCCTTGACGATCGTCGCCGTGAGAAAGGAATATTCCTCGCTCGGCATCAGAAAGACCGTCTCTATTTGCTGGTTGAGCCTCCGGTTCATCAGCGCCATCTGGAGTTCGTACTCGAAATCCGAGACCGCCCGCAGCCCCCTGATGATCGCGATCCCTTTCTTCTTTCTCACGTAATCGACGAGCAGACCCTCGAACGCCTCTATCCTGACCCTCTTATATCCGCGCAGCGAATTCTCGATCATCGCGAACCTCTCTTCGATCGTGAAGAGCGGCTCCTTTTTGAGACTCGGCGCGACCGCGATGATGACCTCGTCGAAGGTCCGAAGGCTCCTCCTGACAAGGTCGAGGTGGCCGTAGGTGAAGGGATCGAACGTTCCCGGATAAATCGCAATCTTTTTCATGGTTCCTTCCTGTATAAGGTGAGTGAGGTATCTCCGTAGCGGTATCTTTTGATCAGCCTGAGCGAATGCAGTCCCTCATGCGGACTGCTTTTTGACGGCCCTTCGACGACGAGGCAGCCCCCTTTTTTCAGCAAGCCGCCGGCATCGAGCATCGGCAGGATTTCTCCCGTCTCATCAGAGGCATAGGGAGGGTCGGCAAAGATAATATCGAAATACACCCCGGTGTTTAGCATCCTTTTTATGAAGCGGCCGGCGACGTCCGTGTACACCTCGGTCTTCTCCCCGAGCCCCATTTTTTCTATATGCCCGGAGATCTCCGTCGAGACGGTCCGCACCGCCTCGACAAAGGCAACCCGCGCGGCGCCCCGCGACAAGGCCTCGAACCCGACGGCACCGGTCCCGGCGTAGAGGTCGAGGAATGAAGCGTTCGCAATGTCGTTTCTGAGGATATCGAAGAGCGCCTCCCGTACCTTTGCCGAAGTAGGCCTGATTTCGCCTCTGTCGATTCTTTTCAATACCTTGCCGGCGGCGACCTTCCTGCCCTTCAGTGTCCCTGCCGAAATCCTCACCCGCTCTCTCCCCCGTATGCCGCGCATTTGAAGTAAAAGGCCATGATGATCACTGTGATTTATATTACTACAGCATAGGTGCGGCTGCAAGATGGGCGTGCGAATGGATGCTTTGGATCAGTCGCTCGGCGAATGAGATGAATAGGGACCCGGGCCGCCTTGCCTTTGGGCATGACGGCCCGGGTTGTGAAAATAAATATATCCCAGCCGGTTGTGGACTACCTAGTCGTCGGACCTCCCGTCCGAGTTAGTTGCCTTAATGCTGAAGCTGGTGACCCACCTGTAGTAGCTGCTGTCATCGCCATCATCGCCGGCCGCTCCTGAAGGGGAGACCTGGAGGATCAGCGTATACTGTCCTGCAGGAAGGGCGGACAGGGGGACGTTGAGAGCGAGGGCGTCGCTCAAGTCTCTGACAGTCGTTCTCCAGACCACGCGCGACGTACTGAGTGAATTGTCAGACCCGAAGAAATAGACGTGCCTTGGGTCGACCGATGAGGCATAGACCGCGAAGAACACATCAACAGGGCCGGCGAACTGGTCGAGACCTAGGGTGATATCAAAGGTGCTGCCGCCGGTCGCAACGGCACCGACACCTATCGGCTCCGCCTGCGAAGGATCTGTGCTCAGAACAGGCGCGGCAACAGCCTTATAGGTGAAGGTCTGGCCGCTTGTCGGAAGCGGTGTTACTCCTCCGGTCGGGGGTGGGACATACGTGCAGGTTTGTGAGATGACAGGGCTTCCGCCTGTGCAACCGCTTGGGCTGCTGGTCAATACGGACCTGCTCTGCGTGCCGTCAGACTGACATGCATCCCATGCGCTGTAGGTAAATGAGTTACAGGTCGGCGCATTATAGGTGCAGGGTTGCGTCGTTGCCGGTGTAGCGCCACCCGAGCAGCCTGAAGGAATCCCCACATAGCTGACCACAGGTGCTGTATTGTTGGA
>JAJYLU010000384.1 GCA_021787505.1 Nitrospirota bacterium
GAGGGCGTCGTCGAAGCGTCGGACGAAAGGGCCGCAGTCGAAACCCTGAGGAACACCGGCGTCATCCCTTTGAAGGTCTCCTCCCCGAGGGAAGGCGACAAGAAAACGTTTTCTTTCAGATCGCCGAAGGGCGACCTCCTTATTTTCACGACGGAGCTGTCCGCGCTTCTGGGCGCAGGCCTTCCCCTCGACAGAAGCCTGAACATTATCTCCGAGATATCGGAAAGCAGGGAGATGAAAGGCGTAATCCAGTCAACCCTTAAATCCATCAGGGAGGGGAGTTCTTTTTCCGACGCGCTGCAAAAGCACCCCAGGATGTTCCCGAAAATCTATATAAGCATGGTGCGCGCCGGCGAGGCGGGCGGCGTGCTCGATGTGGTACTGGAGAAACTGAATGAATTCCTGGAATCTTCAAAGGAGTTGAAAGAGCAAATCGTTTCTGCCATGATTTATCCGATCATACTCACGGCGGCGGGCGGAGCGTCCATCATTTTTCTCCTCACTTTTGTCCTGCCGAAATTCTCAGTCATGTTTGCCGAACTCGGAACTTCATTGCCGCTTGCCACGAAGATCGTTCTCGGCGCGAGCAAGGCGATCAGGCTCTATTGGTGGATCGCCGTTTTAATAGGAGTTCCCGGATGGATCTTCTTCAAGAGTTATCTCAAATCCGCCTCGGGCAGGTATAAATGGGACGCCTTCAAGTTGACGCTCGTTGGCCAGGTCATCAGAAAACTCGAGACCGCCCGGTTTTCGAGGACCCTGGGCACTCTTCTCAAAAGCGGCGTGCCGCTCCTCCAGGCCCTCGGCAACGCCAAGGATGTTATAAGCAACCAGGTCATCGCCTCCTCCATAGACTCGGTCGCAAAGGGCGCGAAAGAAGGCAAGGGTATAGCGGCCCCCCTGGTTAACTCCAACGCCTTTCCGCCTCTGGCGCTTTCCATGATTAAGGTGGGGGAGGAGACCGGACAACTCGACACCATGTTGTTGAAGGTCGCTACTACCTATGAAAAAAGCCTCAGACTTGCGGTAAAGAGATTCATTAGTTTCCTCGAGCCGGTAATGATCCTAATAATGGGCCTCGTCATAGGCTTCATTGTAGTGTCGATGCTTATGGCCATATTCAGCATGACTCAGCTGCCGTTCTGAACAAAACGTGACAGGTGACATGTGACTCGCAACGAGAGAACCGGTAGAAACCTATCACGTATCGTATGTCGGGCGCCGCGCTCCGCCGGCTTCACTCTCCTTGAACTGATCATTGTGATGTTCCTGGTGTCGATCATGCTCAGCATAGCGGGCGTCTTTTTCTCGAAAACGCTCGCATCCAGCAAGCTTGACGCCGCTGCAAGAGAGATCTCCGCGACTATAAGACAGGCGAAGTCTATGGCCGTGACAAAGGGCGAAAAACAGACCGTCACGATAAATATCGACGCGAAGCAATACGGGATAGAAGGCCGGGGCAGCAAGGGCCTGCCCGGAGACGTCCAGGTTATGGCCATAGATCCCTTTTCGGGAGAAATACGGAGCGGCGAATACCATATTACCTTTCAACCCTACGGAGGGGTGGAAGGAGGCACGATTGTCTTGTGGAACGGCAAGAAGACCGTGAGCATACAGACGGACCCGGTGGTCGGATCTACCATAATAAAATAGATGAAGAAGCACACCTCATCTTTCCTCAGTTCTGAATCTTCGATCCTGAGATCGGGCGCAGGCTTTACGCTTTTTGAGGTGCTTATTGCGGTCGCCATCTTAGGCATTGCGATAACGATGGTCCTTCAGCTCTTCTCAGCCAATATGAAGTCAATCTCGGCTTCGGAGGACTATGTCTCTGCTGCTGCAAAGGCCGAGGCGAAGATGAGGGAGGTGCTCGACGACGACCAGTTGTCCGAAAAATCGTCCTCCGGCGAGACGACGAGCGACGGGTACAGGACGTCCGTGTCGGTCACCCAGACCCTCGAAGACAGGACAGAGAACCTCCCGGTGACGCTCCTCAATATATCGGTCACCGTATATTGGACAAAAGGCCTGGGAGAGAAGTCCCTGACCCTGAACACTATGAAGCTGGTTGCCAGGCAAATAGACTGATGCGTAATACGAACCCAAAAACAGCAGGGGATAGCATCTCCGGCCCCCGATTCTTGCCTTCCGGAGAAGGCTTCACCCTTCTCGAACTCGTGATATCGATCGCCATTATCGGCATGATCGTGCTTATTATCACCGGCGCCATGAGACTCGGCTTCCGCTCCGTCGAAGCCGGCGAGAAGAAGATCGAGTCCATCGAAAGGATCACAGCGTCCCTCAGCATCATCGATGCACAGATCCAGTCGGAGAGCCCCATCACGTATACCGATGAGGACGGCTCCAGAAGATATTATTTCAAGGGCGACAGGACTTCCATGGTGTTTTCCACAAACTACTCCCTCTGGAGCGGTGAGACAGGCTATGTCCTTGTCCACTACACGGCCGCTCCCGACAATTCGGGGCTGCAGTCCCTTTTTGTATCGGAGAACATTATCGGCGTAGACAGCATGAGGGAGACGAAACTCTTCGACGCCTTCGACGAGATATATTTCGAATATTTTTACAAGGGCCCTACGGATGAGAAGGGGAACTGGGTCGAT
>JAJYLU010000385.1 GCA_021787505.1 Nitrospirota bacterium
TGCATGCGGTAGCGGACCACTTCTTCTTCTGAACGCGCAAGTTCGGCCATCTCGGCGACCTTCTTGCCGGCAGCGTCGATAAGGGCCACTTCTTCCCTGAGAAAAGGACCCGCGTACTCACGCGGCTGCTCAGCCTGATAATATACCTCGACCGAACCGGCGACGCCCCCGGAGACGACTATTTCGCTTTGCAGCTTCCATGCCGTCTCGCGGAAATCCATGCTCCTGTATTTTCTGCCCCCGAATTCGACCTGCGCGCAGGCCGTCTCGGAAAACTGCATTGCAGGCGGGATGAGTTCCACGATCTTCTGCAATTTTTCCTCGATCGGAAGGTTTCTTTTTTCGATTATTCCGTAAATAGAGTAGAGACAGTTCATCTCCTTCACTCGCTCGTTGAGGTCATAGGTCCTTTTCTGCAGGACAGCTTCGGCCCGCTTCCGCTCCTCAATCTCATTCATCAGCCTGTCATACGCCTTCGAGAGCTGTAGGGTCCTTTCCTGTACCCGCGCTTCGAGCGCGTCATGTTCCTTTTTCAGCGCCTCTTCAGCCTGCTTTCTCTTTATGGCGATCGCAGCCTCGCCCACGAAGGCTTCGATAAGCCGACGGTTGGGGAGCTCTTCCAAAGTGGTCATGATCGCCACGGCCCCGAGAAAATCACTCTCGTATGAGAACGGCATGGTGTAGATCCCCTTCAGCCGCAGTTCCTTTTCCAGCCGCTTGCAGGAGGCGAGGGGGAGTTGCCTCAGGAGAAGTTCGTAAAGGCCTCCTTCCACTTTCATCAGGCCGCCCGAATCTATCTTTTTCCGTATTTCGTTTCCGAACTCAAAGGAGAGGCCGACCGGCTGCCTTCCCAATATGACTGCTGCCTTGTCCATGGTCGCCTTGTCTGCGTAGACCTCCCTTATGGTGAGCCGGTCTTTTTCAGGAATGTATTCGCTCACAGTTACCGTTGCGTTCCCGGAGACATTGTACAGTCCTTCTCCGAGGAACCGGTATATTTCGTCGCAGGACAACTGCCTAAGAAAAAACATCGCTGAGGCCGACAAGAACTCCATGTTGCCGAGATAGCGCTCGGCTTCTTCCTCGCGCCTGATGATCTCCGAGATATCGTGCCAGGCGACGACGACCCCCGCAAAAGTTCCGCTTCTGTAAATGGGTGCTGCCGATGCCTCGATCGTCACGTCCTTCCCGGCCGAGTCGGTGAAGACGAGACGCCTGTTTATCACTGTTTTCCCCCCCCTCGCCCTGCTCGAAGGCAGGTCCGCCGGCTCGACGGGCGATCCGTCGTCGTTTCGCAGATTGATCATCCGGATGATCGACTCTCCGGATTTTGCGCGCAGAGTCAGGGGGTCGAAGCCGTAAGACCTGATTGCGGCCGAATTGACCTTCACTATTGTGCCGGAGGCGTCATAGATGATGACCGGTTCCGTGAGCGTCGAGAATATGGCATCGAGTTCATCTGTGTAACGATCGGTCTTGCCCTTATCCGTTGTTTCCTTGACGCCGCGCTGCCGCGGCTTTATAGCCGGAGATGGTTTTTGGTGCAGGCGCCCTTCTTTCGCGCGTCTCACCGCAGCGTCTCTTCCGTCCCCGGCAGAGCCCTTTTTTGTCCCGGGATCACTGTTCCGACTCATCTTTTTTATCATATCTTGTTTATGAAGACAGCGCAATCACTGCCGGTTCTCATGACTTTAGCTTTGGGACGCAACAATGTTATATTTTTGGGATGGAGAATTTGCGGCAGGATAAGATATCTTTTCATTACGGCTGGGTCATAGTCGGCACCGGCATGCTATGCATCCTCGCCTGCCTTGGGTTCGGGCGCTTTGCCTTGGGCATGCTCCTTCCTTCGATGGCCTCGACGCTCGGTCTTACCTATTCCCAGATGGGTTTTATCAGCACGGCGAATTTTCTCGGTTATCTCGTGGCGGTGCTCGTCAGCGGTTTCTGGGCGGTAAGGATAGGATCAAGAAAGCTTATTTTCCTGGCGCTCCTGCTTGTCGGGGTTTCGATGGCGTTCATAAGCCAGGCAAAGGGTTTCTTCCCGGTCCTGATCCTCTATACCCTTACGGGACTCGGCAGCGGTGCCACGAACGTGCCGGTCATGGGACTCGTTTCAGCCTGGTTTGCGAGCAATAAAAGGGGGAGGGCCGCCGGGTTCATCGTCATCGGGAGCGGCTTCGCGATCATCATATCCGGGAAGCTGATCCCTTTTATCAACCGAGTAGTCGGTCCCGAGGGGTGGAGGGTCAGCTGGCTTATCTTAAGCGGGACGGTCGTGCTGATCGCCTTTATAGGGTACGCCCTCCTCAGGGACAGGCCTGAGGAAAAGGGCCTCTCGCCGCTGGGGGCAGGCGATACGGCCCGGCATCGCGCCGATGATCAGCCGAAAGGCCGAAAAAATGTGTACAGGGAGGGGATCATGTATTATCTCGGTGCGATATACTTCCTCTTCGGATATACGTATGTGATTTATGCCACCTTTATCGTCACGACCCTCGTCAAGGAGAGGGGGTTTTCCGAGACCGCTGCCGGCAACTTCTGGGCCTGGGTGGGATTTCTGAGCCTCTTTTCCGGTCCGGTTTTCGGCACACTCTCTGACCGGCTCGGCAGAA
>JAJYLU010000386.1 GCA_021787505.1 Nitrospirota bacterium
CTTCGGCATCAAGGTGGTCAACAAGACAGAAGAGCCGGTCATTTATCTGACGAAAGACGACAGGGGCGCATTGAAGGCGACGAAGGCCCTCTACACCGAAGAAGATGCGCCCGTCGTGAAGAAACAGAAGATAAAAAGGGGAAAGAGGAGCGTGGTTCATGCCAAGCGTATCTCGAAGAAATCCAGCCGTCTGGCTGCAAGAAAACATGGCCACCATATCGTTGCATTACATAAGAAAAAAGGCGCCGTCAAGCACAAAGATGCGTCCGGAGTGGCCGCCAAAAGCAGTAAGCTGAAGAAGACGAATGTCGCCAAAAAACAGGAAAATGGAAGCGAAGGGTAGAAAAATCACCGTGGTCGGTCTTGCCAGGTCCGGCGTCGGCGCCGCTAACCTGCTCGCCGGGCTAGGGGCCGACGTGACGGTAACGGACAGGAAGCCGGAGGCCGAATTGTCGGACTACACGGGAAGACTCTTGCCCGGAGTGAAGCGCGCGCTCGGCGGTCACCCCGAGGAGATATTCCTTTCCGCGGATATGCTGGTCGTGAGCCCCGGCGTTCCCCTCGAGATGAAGCAGATCGCATCGGCGAGGGCGGCCGGTGTCCCGGTCGTCGGCGAACTGGAGCTCGCATTTCAGATACTCGAAAGCGCGAAGCTCACGGCTCATAGCAAGGGTGGAGACAGGATGCCGTTTCTGGCGGTCACCGGCAGCAACGGCAAATCTACGACTACTACGCTCCTTGATTTCATGCTGAAGAAGGGCGGCTTCAGGACGATCCTTGCGGGCAATATCGGCAACGCGCTGACGGAAGAACTCGTGAGACGTCAAAAGTTAAATGTGAAAAGTGAAAATTCCGGAAAAAGCGTGCCCTTCACTGGTGATCTCTTAACTGATTACATCGTCCTGGAAGTCTCGAGCTTTCAGCTCGATGCGATCGCGACTTTCAGGCCTCATATCGCCGCGGTCCTCAATATCACGCCGGACCATCTCGACCGGTATCATTCGATCGAAGAATACGGCCGCTCTAAGGCGAGGGTATTCGAAAACCAGGGGAGCGGAGATTTCCTCGTCCTGAATGCGGACGATCCTGAAACGATGAAGGTCGAGCGGGAGCTGCTTCAGCGCAGGAAAGAAAAGCCGGAGGTCCTCTATTTCAGCCGGAAAAAGGAAGTAAAAGGCGTTTTCTGGAGGGACGGGAGCGTCTTTTGCGACATTCCGCATCTCTCGATGCGACCCGATCGTCCTTTTCTGGCGTCGGAGGAGATAATGATCAAAGGAGTCCATAACCTGGAGAATGCCATGGCCGCTTCGGCCATGGCTCTCCTTGCAGGTTGCCCCGCCGGGCCGGTAAGGGAATCGCTGAGAGAATTCGTCGGACTTGAGCACAGGCTGGAGTTCGTGCGGGAGCTCGACGGGGTGCGATACGTCAACGACTCGAAGGGGACGAACGTCGGCGCGGTCCTGAAATCGGTCGAGAGCTTCGAAGGGCCGGTCATCCTGATCGCCGGCGGAAGGGACAAGGCTGGAGACTTTTCCGAGTTGAGGCCGCTGATATCGCGCAAGGTCAGGACGCTCATACTGATCGGCGAGGCCGCCCAAAAGATCAGAGATGCAGTAGGGGATGCGACGGATACGGTGACGGCGTCAGATCTCAGGGAAGCGGTCGGGATTTCCCGTGCGCGGGCCGGAAAAGGAGACGTGGTCCTACTCTCTCCCGCCTGCGCCAGTTTCGACATGTTCCGGGATTTCGAGGACCGGGGGAGGCAGTTCAAAAAGATCGTTATGGAGCTGGGCGCGTGAACAGCTCCGTACACGACATAAAAGGGTCTTCGGCCGGGACCTACGACAGGGTACTCCTCTTCGGCATGATGCTGCTCCTTGCGTTCGGGGCGCTCATGATCTACAGCTCGACGTCTGTGGTGACACCCCTCAGCGCAAAAAAGAATATCACGGAATTTTACTATTTCAAACGGCATCTTCTTACGATGGCCCTCGGGTGCCTCGCGATGCTCTGCACCTATTCGATCAAGCCGTCTACGCTGAAAAAGTTGTCCGTTCCCCTTCTGGTCTGTTCCTTTGTTCTCCTCGGCCTTGTGTTCGTGCCGCATATAGGAGTCACGGCGGGTGGCGCGAGGAGATGGATAAGGCTCTGGCCGACGACCTTTCAGCCCTCGGAGCTCGTCAAACTTGCGATGGTCATATTCCTCGCGAGATACATGTCGATGCCCGGCTACCGCACCGAGAGTTTCGGGTCGTTCGTGAAGCCTCTTTTAGTGATGGCCGCATTCCAGGCGGTCTTTCTGAAACAGCCCGATTTCGGATCGACGATGAGCCTCGCGTTTCTCACGTTCGCGATGCTCTTCATCTCCGGGATGCGGCTGAGGTACATCGCCTCGGTGCTGGTGCTGGCGATACCGGTGGTCTACAAACTTGCGATGGAACCCTACCGGCTTCGCCGGATCACGTCGTTCCTCGATCCCTGGAAGGACCCGCTCGGCAGCGGTTTTCAGCTGGTGCAGTCTTTTATCTCGCTCGGCAGCGGCGGACTCACCGGCCTTGGGCTCGGCGAGTCGAAACAGAAGCTCTCGTTCCTGCCGGCGTCCCACACCGACTT
>JAJYLU010000387.1 GCA_021787505.1 Nitrospirota bacterium
TTGCGCCGTATTACAACAAGCCTACCCAGGAGGGTCTCTACCGGCATTACAAGGCGGTGGCCGAGGCGGTGAAGATCCCGATCGTCCTATACAATGTCCCGGGCAGGACCGCGGTGAACATGCTGCCTGCGACCGTGGCGCGTCTTTCCGAGATCAAGAACATCGTGGCGATCAAAGAGGCGACGGGCGACATGAAGCAGGTGAGCGAGGTGATCCGTCTCTGCGGCGACCGTATTACCGTGCTTTCGGGCGACGACTTCACGACCCTGCCGCTCATGGCGCTCGGCGGGAAGGGCGTGATCTCGGTCTCAGCAAACGTCGCGCCCAAACTCGTGTCGCAGATGTGCGCCTTCTGGGAACAGGGGAAGTTCGACGAGGCGAGGAAGATACATTATATGCTCGAGCCGCTGAACGCGTCGATGTTCATCGAGACGAACCCGATCCCGGTGAAGACCGCACTCGCAATGATGGGCAGGATCAGGGAAGAGTTCCGCCTGCCGCTCTGCGAGATGTCAGGGCCGAATAAAGAGAAGCTCAGGAACGTGCTGAAGTCTTACCGGCTTGTTAGATAAAAGAAGGAAAGCCGGCAAGCTGCTTGAGAATCCCCCCTTGGAAAAGGGGGGATTTTCTTACAGATATTTCTTCAACGTCTCGATATCGAGGTTCTTCATCGCCGCCCTGGCGATCTCGTCTTCGTCGAGGTTCTTGAGATAGGGGAAGGTCCCCAGTATAGGGACCGGGCAGATCTGTCCGAGGAGTTTCGGGTTTGTCTTCTCCGCGAGACTGTTGTCGGGAGGCTGGCTGTAATTGATGATGACCCCGGCGACGTCGAGCCCCTCATTCAGCGCGCATCTGACAGTGAGCATAGTATGGTTTACGGTGCCGAGGCCGGGTTTTGCGACTACCAGCAGCGGAAGCCCGAACTCCCGGGCGACATCCATCACGTAGTAGTCCTCCCGTATCGGGACCATGAGACCGCCGATGCCCTCGACTACCATCGCCTCATACTTCTTCTCAAGCAGGGAGAAAGACCGCCTGATCTCGTCGATATCGATCTCTTTCATATCCCGCTCGGAAGCGGCCAGGGGAGCGAGGGGACTTTCCAGACAGCAGGGCGTGATACCCGTGATCGGCTCCTCGATGCGGGCGGTCTGCTTCAGGAACATGCCGTCGAACGGGATGAGCACGTCGCCTTCACGGCCGCATCCGCTTTCGATCGGTTTCATTACGCCGGTGCGGAACCCGAGGAAAGTGAGGGCCTTTATCACTGCGCCTGCCACGATCGTCTTGCCGACCCCGGTATCGGTTCCGGTTATGAAAAAACCTTTTGCCATTCTTTCCCCCTCTCCAAAAACCTACTGCACCCGGCTGTCGAGGCTGAAGACCTGTCCCGTGACACTTTCGGTACCTACCAGGTATGCCACAAACTGTGCAACCTCGCCCGGGTCCGATAATCTCTTCAGGAGACTCGCCTCCTTTGCCGTCTCGATCGCCCTTTCCGCCGACGCTCCCATTTCCGTCTTCATGTATCCCGGCAGGACCGCGTTGACGCGTATATTATACAGGGCGAGTTCCGCAGCAGAGGTGCGGGTGATGCCTAGCAAAGCGGCCTTGGCGGCGCTGTATGCAGCCTGACCTGCTTTGCCGATAAGCCCCGAACGCGACGATATATTGACGATATGTCCGCCTCCGGATTTTACCATAAGCGGGGCCAACGAGCGTATCACGTGAAAACAGCCGTTGAGGTTTGTCCTGATCAGCAGATCCCATTCTTTCTCGGATTGTCTCACCAGGAGGTTGTCTTTCGCGACGCCGGCATTGTTCACGATTACGTCGATTCTGCCCGCCTCCTGACTGATCCGGTCGGCCATCGTCTGTACCTGGCCGGGGTCCGCCACGTCGGCTTTTACGGCGACCGCGTCCGGACCTGCCTTCCGGACTACTTCCGCTGCCTCACGTTCCGCGGACAGATAGTTTACGAAGACGGCATGACCCCTGCCGGCAAGCGCGAGGGCGATCTCTCTTCCGAGTCCCCTCGAAGCTCCGGTGACAAGCGCTACCCGCACCGATAGAATTCCGTATTCATGAGGTCAGTGCAGTCCTGTCCCGTGTGGTGAAGCAAGCTGTTGATCCGGGTCTTGTCATATCAATTCATGCGCCAATAAACGATATCGGCATCTCCATGGATATTAACAAATTGTACGCGGCCGGCAGATTATTTTAAGCATACCACAGAAGGCGCGGAGATAAGAAGGGGACGCTGATGTTGCATAACGCCGGACAGGGACTCCGAAAAAGTCTTGTAATTGCGCCGGGCGTTATCCCGTGAACCCGGCGATTGCATCTCCTTCCGCCGGTCTGGTATCATAGTCCATGAAACGCCGGACAACTGTATTCCCGCGCAGATGATCTGCACGCGATCAAGACTTTTTTTATTGTTGCTGACCTTCCTTTCCGTACTGTCCTGCGCTCCCAAGGAGTATGTCGAAAAAGTGCCTGAAATGTACTGGCCCCTTCCGCCTGAAAAGCCGAGAATAAAGTTCGTCAATCTCGTCCTGGGCAGTGCAGATGCCAAAATGGAATCTGGCAAGATAAAGAGCCTGCTGT
>JAJYLU010000388.1 GCA_021787505.1 Nitrospirota bacterium
GCAGCTTCTTGGCCGCGCTCCGGACCGCTTCCGCGAGGTTCTTGTTCCTCTCAAGAATCACGAGATCTTTCGTCTTTAAATCACTCACGTAGCTGACCGCGATGCCCGCCGGCGTCTTGGGGTTGGTCACGAGCGCATGCACAATCGCATATTTCCGCATCCACTCCCTGTTCCTGGCGATCCTTCTCAGCGCCTCTTCCAGAGTCTGCCTCGACCGCGCAATCGTCTCGATCTCCGATTCAGTGATCTTTCCGTTCTCCAGAACGCTGAGCATTACCTCCTTGTTCGTGTCCCGCGCCAGGATTCCCCTGATCTCTCTGCCGCCTTTCAGGGCAAGCTGGATTCGGGCCGGGATGGTCAGCTTCTGAATTTTCGTCGTCAGGCTCTGGCCCCTCGTTTCCACCGTCTCCCTCGCCTTTTCGACCTTCACCATCACAAGGCTCGCCTTGGCCGGCAGACTCAAACGTTCTTCGACATACGCCCTTACCTCCCCGGGAGTATCCGGGTTCTCGATCACGAGTCTCAGAACTTCCGGCCGATGCAGATTCGCCTTTGCGACCTCGTCGAACACATCCGGCTCCGATGTATCTTCCAAGAGAATCTCCAGGATCTCCACAGAGGCGGTCGCATAATCAAGCCCGATCAGTTTTGGCGTCTCTTCCATTTAGTTTCTCCCCAAGTATATAAAATACTCTATATTGCCTTTTTGTCCCCGCACCGGCGATTCATACACGCCGAGGGCAGTATAGCCCAAAGCAACGGCCTCTTCACTGACTCCCTCTACTGCCGAAAGCCTTTTCATTTCGTCCCTGACAACACCTCCCTTGCCGACCATACCCTTTCCGACCTCGAACTGCGGCTTGATAAGGGCGAGCACCTTTCCTCCGGGGCCGAGGAACTCGGCGACTTTCGGCAGCACCTTCATCAGTGAAACAAACGACACATCTATCACCGCCAGGTCTATGACCTCAGGGACAGCCTCCCGTTCAAGATATCTTATGTTCGTCTTTTCGAGTAACACGATCCTTGCATCATGCCTGAGAGTCCAGTCGAACTGTCCGTAGCCCACGTCAATAGCATATACCTTTCTCGCATTATTTTTAAGAAGACAGTCGGTAAAGCCCCCGGTTGAACAGCCGACATCCATGGCCACCATGCCTCGCGGGTCTATATTGAAATGTCTCAGCGCGGCCTCGAGTTTAAGCCCCCCCCGGCCGACATACGGCATTTCTCTTTCCTTCAGGACCAGTGCACCGCCGGCGTCGACCATGCTTCCGGCCTTTGATACTACGACACCGCCGACGACCACCTTGCCCTCCATGATAAGCGCCTTCGCACGTTCGCGGCTCTTTACGAGTCCTCTATCCACCAGCAGTTTATCGAGTCTTTCCCTTTTTTTCATCAGCCGCTATTGCCGCCCCTGAATGAACCCTTCACTTATAAAACATCATATCAAAATAGAGTCCGGCGTGATGAAAAACAGCCATAGTCGAGGCCCCTCAACCGGATTGGCACTCAGGTTAATGCCTTTTTTATAACTGTACCTGAAGTTATGTCTGCGTTTACGTGAATCAGGATAATGAGTTGCCGATTCTATGGCGTTTTTCAGCATGCCGGACTCTATCCTTCTGCCTTATCCTTCTTCACATGCTCATGAGCCTTCAGATGCTTCATGCAGTATTCGTAATCCCCTTCGCAGGTGGAACAATACCGAAAGTCCATCGTGCGGTCGTCGTTTTCGGTCATTCCGCACACCGCACATTTGTGGATGGTGGCTTTTTTCGGCATGCTGCGCACGGCGCGGGACATTCTCCTCTGGTACGTAGAACTCCTGCTTTCGATATTTGACGCGATGTCCTTCCCGAAAAAAAAGAAATAATTTGCAACCGAGACGATCGCTGCGACCTTGGCCGGAATGGGCGCGGTAATCACCGTGAGGCCGATAAACGCCCAGTTCAGCCACGCCAGGTATTTCACCTTTACCGGCAGGATAAAAAACAGGAGTATTTCATAGTCAGGATACACATACGCAAAAGCGAGAAACAATGAGAGGTTCAGATAGAGCGCGGTAGTGCCCTGTCCCATGATAAGTGCGGCTACTGCGGTCGCGATCACCCCCACGAAATAGTAGATATTGAACCTGAAACTGCCCCACTCCCGTTCCAGGCCGATTCCGACGATGTAATAGAAATAGAGGATGAAGAAAATCCAGAGTATCGAGGTCGCAGGAGGGATGAAAATGAACGTAATCAATCTCCATACCTGACCGTGCATAATGAGGTATGGATCGAAGGCGAGCAACCCAATGGCGCTGCTCCGAGGATATGCGTAGGAGAGAAAATATACCAGCCCGTTGATACCGACGATATAGACGATCAGTTCCCTGATCGCATACCGGCCGAACTTCCTCTCCAATCTGTTCAATATTCCCACAAGCTATTTGCTCCCCGGAGGGCGGCCCCTGCTAACGGCCGCAGCACTTCTTGAACTTCTTTCCGCTCCCGCACGTGCAGGGATCGTTACGGCCGACCTTGGGAGTTGAGCGGACAACCTGTTTGGGCGGCACAGCGCCGCCGCTGACGAAATACCAGTTCCCTTCGTG
>JAJYLU010000389.1 GCA_021787505.1 Nitrospirota bacterium
AGAAAAGACCGCCCGCCTGCAAAGCATGGCCCGAACCCACCTTTTGGCCGATTACGCCCATCCAAAAGCTTCCGATAGGCATGCTCCCGCCGAAGACCAGGGCCCAAATGCCCATCAGCCTTCCCCGCAGGTGATCAGGGGACTGGGTCTGGATGATGCTGTTTCCGATCGAAAAAAAGAGGATGATGCCGAACCCGGCGAAGAAAAGAAGGAAGGCCGCGCCGACCGGTTGATGCATGAAACCGAAAAGAATGATGAAAGCTCCATAAATGCCCGCGCCGGTATAAAGCGTTTTGATGCGGACGATGCGAGATCCCTGGGTGGCGACGAATAAGGCGGCCGTGCAGGCGCCGAGGCCGTTCAGTGCCAAAAGCCAGCCGTAGCCCTGTGCGTCCATATGCAGCTGGGTTACCACGAACGCGGACAGCTGGGATTGGTATGCCCAGCCTCCCAGTCCCATGATGAAAAGCAGGGTTACCGCCTGGGCCATGGTGGAATTTGTTTTTAAATATTTGAAGCCTTCTAAAGTATATTTCCAGTCGGCTTTTACCTTTTTAGGCGCGTAGTGCGACGCGGGCAGCCGGATCTTGTGAAGCGCGTAAAGGACCGCCATGTAACTCATGGCATCCAAAAGAAAGCACCAGGCAGCCCCGAAGGAAGCCAGTAAAATGCCTCCAATGGCGGGACCGATGACCCGGGTCGAATTTACCATGGCGCTGTTGAGCGCGATGGCGTTCACTAGATCTTTTTTGCCCACCAGCTCCACCATGAGGCTCTGCCGGGACGGCATCTCAAAGGCGACGGACAGCCCCCAAAGGGCGGAAAAGATCATCAGATAGGCGATGTGCACGGGACCACGGAACAACATGACGGCCAACGTCAATGAAGACAGCAGCGAAAACCAGCTCGTCAAAGTAAAAATCCTTATTTTGGGAATACGGTCGGCCAGAGATCCGGCATAAACGGCGAAAAGGAAAATAGGCAGGGAATTGAGCATGAAAACAATACCCAGTAAAAATTCCGAATGGGTGAACTGGAAGGCAACCCAGCCTAAGGCCGCTGTGCGGGTCCAGGTGCCGATCAGTGAAACAGTCTGCCCCGAATAAAAATAGCGGTAATTAGGATTGCGTAAGGCGGAAAAAGTTTTATGCCATCCCGTGGAAGGGGGCAGCCCCGCGTTTGTTGCCTCGGCTTGTTGCAGCGTTTCCTGAGAGTCCTCGGGTTTCAATCATTCCGCCGGAGAAGAGATATGAACATTGAGTAAGAAGTTCATCTGGCCCGGACTCCATCGATCCTGATTATTCCCTGGTTTCCCCCATTTTTTCGAAGCAACTCTTTAAGGCAGCAAGCATTTCGTCGGATATTTTCTGGATTATATCCATCCTGGCAACTGCTTTAATCAAGAGGGGGTGCAGTTCATCTTCAACCGATGTGTCTATCAATTCTAAAGTTCCCTTTACCGCCAAGATATTCTCATTAAGCTGATCTGCCACTTCATCGAGTTTCTTGTTGCTCTCGTCCATGTATATCCTCCTTCCGCTAAAGCGGGAACGATACTATCTTTTACAACAAATACTCCAGAAGCCTTTTCTTTATATCGATCGCGGCGGTCGCGCCTTCGCCTGCTGCGATGATCGCCTGGTCGTTGCCGGTCAGAGGACCCAGAATGTATAAACCTCCCAGCGAGGACTCATACTCCCGGTTGGTCACATATTTGAAGTCCTCCCCGTCCTTTCTCAGGTCGAGTCCGGCAAGGAAGTCATCATTCAGCTTGTATCCGAAATTGGACATTATCACCTCGCAGTCGACACGCCGCCCGTCATGAAATTCGATGGCCTCGATCTTTTCTTCCCCGATGATTTGCGCCGGACGGCCTATAATGAAGGGGATATTCTCTTCTTTCAGCATCTCCGCATATTCCGCCGGTGGCGCCAGAAAGTAGAGGATGAGCGTCACGTCCTTCGTGTACATTTCCTTCATCGCAAACGCCAGGTGGACCGTCTTCAGGGAGTTGCCGAGAACGGCAAGTTTTCTCCCTGTTGTCCTGTAGCCGTCGCAGTCGACGCAGGTGAAGAAGTGGGTCCCGAGGAACTTGTGGACATTGTCGATGGGCGGAAGATTGTCGTTGGCCCCTGTCGAGACGATCACGTACTTGGATAGAAAACTCTCATTTTGGGTGTATACCTCGAAATATGTATTTTTCACAAGGCGCTCGACCCGGCCCTTCTCGATCTTCACGTTGAAACTTCTGGCCTGTTCCATCCCGGTCTTTATGATCTCCGGACCGGAGATCGCCTTCTGAGTCAGGAAATTCTCGATATGCCTGGCATGCCAAGTCCTGCCGCCGCCCCTGTCTATGAGCAGGACGTTGCGGTTGTACCGGCCGAGATAAATGGCGGCCTGAAGCCCGCCCGGACCGGCCCCGATGATTATGCAGTCGTGTATGTGCTCCTGCGCCACGGCAATATCGATGCTTCCTCCTGGACTACAGGGCATTATACCACCGGAAGGGCTGCCCGGGAATTCGAATTCGGCATGAATATCTTGAAATGGGGGGTCCCACCTAAGTAAACTATCCCCAATGGGGACGAACGACAAG
>JAJYLU010000011.1 GCA_021787505.1 Nitrospirota bacterium
ACCGCAGGGAAGACCCTTGGCGCGGTGACCGCGGGACCGCAGAAGTTGAAGTCGGACCAGAGTGCCGACGATATCCCCTGCACCACCGCGTCCATCGCCTTGAAGCCGTCCATTCCCCACGTCGTCTTTATCTCCTTCCACATATGTGTCCCGTTTGAGTAAGCGCCGCCGCAGGGGAGTCCGTGTTTCTCCTTGATCAGCCTGTTGGCAACAAGGGAAAACGATGTCGACGGCAGGTTCATGACCGAGGTGTCGACGATGATCGTCTCGAACGAATCGGCGCCCTGCGCCAGGATGGATTCCAGGGATTTTACCCTGCCTGCCGGCGACTGGTCCTGGTCGTCGAAGGCCTGTATTACCACATGCCTGATCCCGAGGTCTTTCAGCCGCAGGATCTGGCCCTTGATGTCCTTGTCCCAGGGGGTGATGCTGTTATACAGAAACTTGTCCTGGACACCGAGCTTCGAGACATACTCCGTCGCCTTCGCCCGCTGCTCCGCAACCCACATATCGATACCGAAGGGCATATTCGTCGTCTCCAGGAAAAAGTCTGTGTAGATCTTTGCCTCCTCAGGAGAGTTAGCCACCATCGCGACCATCCCGGGAATACCGGTGACCTCCGAAAGCTCCTCCTGCTTTTTTATGATCTCCTTCGCCCGCTCGCGGTCGAAGTCCCCCTTGCGGTCCCGGACGATCTTGTCTTTATTGTGGAACATCGATGAGATCATGAGGGGCGGGTTCTCGCCCGGCTGTCCGCCTATCTTTATACCGCTAAAGGTGAAGGTTTTCTGCGCCTTTTGAAATCTGAACATCAGCTCTCCTTTTCAGGGAATTTGTGATACAATACGTTATCGAATCACTTGGCAGCCTTCCTTTTTCGTAAAGGAGGCTGCCTCTCTTTTTTGTAGGGGCGAACTGTCGCTACGGCGACTCGCTGAAAGAGAGCTATTCGCCCCTACCGCTTGTTTATTGTCCTAGAATACCCCGTGATCGAACTTCGGCTGCGGCAGGTATTCCCATTTCTCGCCCTTCCTGTACTTGGCCTCGATGTCGAGGCACTTGAGCGCGTATTCGAACGCGTAGGGGATGCCCGGTCCGCCGGGGACGAAGCCCGCCAGGATCATTCCTACCGATGCCGCCTCGAAGATCTCTCCCGTGGTGGCGCCTGCGTTGATGGCGGGTATCACGTGGATGATGCAGCGCGGCGAACAATACCCGACGCCGCCCGACATGAACATCAGCTCCTTCACCTTACGTGACAGGGCGCCGTCACCGAAGATGCTCGCATAGAAATCAGCGAAGGTCCTGCCCGGCTCCGGGGTGACCGTGTTGATGATCTGGAACATTCTCGGTACGAACCCGCACTGTTTCTTCATGTACTCGTTGACTTCTTCCACTGTCATCTTTTTCTCTGCCATCTCTTTTTCCTCCCTTGCATTTTCCGGCGCTTCGGCCGGATGCTGTGTGTTATGCTTTCAAGCACCATTGTTTACCTCCCCTCTGAAGAGGGCTCCGGTCTTTACCTAGTGAGCGACTTCACCTCCCTTCCATCAAAAAAGTGAAAAGTGAATGGTTACGTGGATCAGAATTGAATCTTGCCGATTCTCTGGCGTTTTTCAGCATGTCTGCTCTCGTCCTTATGCAATATTCGGTCAATCTTCAATACTTCCAGTTGAAGGCGGCATCATGGAACGCCTTGATGTTTTCGTAGGGGATCGTCGGCGGTATGTCGCAACCGGGAACGAGTATGAAGCCGCCGTCCTTTCCGGCGATCTCGATCACCTCTTTGCAGGTCGCCTCCACCTCCGCCGCAGTCTTGTTGAGGAGCACGTGGACGGGCGCGACGTTGCCGCCGAAGCACATCTTCCCGCCGAGTACCTCTTTCGCCCTGGCGATGTCGACCTTCTGGTCGAAGAAGATGACGCTGCAGCCGGTATCGATGAACTGCTCGATCCGGTCGTTCGTGTTGCCGCATATATGCAGGATGGTATGGACGCCCTTCGACTTCGCCCAGTCACTTATCTTCTTCAGCGGCGGCACCGCGAACTTCGCCATCTGCTTCGGGTTGATAAGGTCGCCCGACGCGGTGGGGTCGGCGATGCTGAGGCATTCGAGCGTGCCGTCCGTAACCAGCGGTTCATAGAGATGGATCAGCAGGTCTGCGCAGAAGTTGACCATCTTTTCGACGAAGGCGGGTTTCTTGAAGGTGAATTTCATGAAGTCCTCTTCGCCGACGAAGCGCGCTGCCAGGGTGAAGGGCCCCCAGCAGGTCATGGTCACCAGATACTTTTTACCTATCTTTTGCCTGACAATCCTGGTCGCATAGAGGACGTTTTTTAGGACAGGGTCTTTGAACAGATCGTCCATATCGAGTTTTGCGATGTCCTCTTCTGCATGGACGAAATGCTGGGTGAGGTCCGGAGCGCCGATCTCACGGTATTTTATGCCCGCCCCGAATTTGGCGCCGAGCGCGGACGCATGGAAGTTGTTGTACCCCGAGCCGACATAGATGACGTCGCTCCTGATCTTGTCCGCCTCTGTGACGCACATGTCGGCCATTTTAACGGCGTCTTTGCCCAGTTCCTCGAAAGACGACCCGTAATCCTTGATGCTCCACATGCCGCCGCCGAAGAGCGTCACAGGGACTCGTTCCGGTTTCCCTAATTCAAACGCCTTGAGAATGATCTCTCTTGGTTCCATAAATTCCCCTTTCTTGCGATTTCTAATGCATGGTATGCAGGGTGCCGATGCGGTGGACCGCCCTCTTGAACTGTTCGAGGTCTATGGGGGCCTCGATGCTCAGGACGTCTGACTCAAGACTATCATATCCCACGAAGATTACCACTATTCCGGGCAGGATGATCTTGATTATCCTTATCGCGTCTTCGACCGAAAGGCCGAAGGGTTCCGAATCGATGATTAGCGCCGCGTAACTCTTTTTGAGTGCCAGTTGCACAGCAAGGGAAGGATGGTCGGCGGTATCGACGCCGTAGCCTTCGTCTCGCAGGATTGCGTAAAGACTTCTGACGAGGATCGGATTGTTGGAACACAACAGGGTTTCCTGCATAGTGATAATTTAAACGCAAATAGAGTGCCATGAAAAAAATGCCGGAATTACAGGCCCTGCCGGATTTCTTGCAGATCAGGAAGGCAGATTGGGGTAGAAAAATTCCCCATGGGGTGGGGAATTTTTGCCCATATCATGAGGCAGGATTCATCGATTTCTGCATGACTACCAAATCCAGTGATACATATGGGCCTTTTATTAACTGCCGGTTATGATTATGTTGATTACGCCGGATACAGGCGTCCGGTTTATCAGGCTGTCCACCACGGGACAGTGGCCGATCACTTTTTCAGCAAGGCTTCTCACTTTCTCTTCGTCATCCGGTGACTCGATATTCAGGGTATAGGTGAGGTCTTGAAAGCCCGCGGCCACGTCGTCGATCATAAAGAGTCCCCTGAGGTCCAGCGTGCCTTCAACCGCGGCCGTTACGGAATGTACCGCAAGGCCTTCGTGGACCGCGAACTCGTAGAATGCGCTCTCGATACAGGCCGCGAAAGCGGCCAGGAGGAGTTCTATCGGATTGGGCGCCTGATTGGTTCCGCCGGCGGCCTCTCCGTAATCTGCCTTTACCAGGTGTTCCCTGACCGCTGTTTCGGTATACAGGCCTCTGACGTGCTTCGATGTCACCTTCGGCCGGTATATCGCGGCCTCCGGCTTTCTTTTGAAAAATTCAATTCTTCGCGCTACGATCGCCTTCAGGTCTTTTTCGCCGGCATTTTTCATATCTTCTCCTTTAATTGATGCTTAGCGAAGTAGGTTACCAAAAAGCATAAGCAAAAACGGTTCCAGCCATGCACCCGGCAAAGTCGGGGATCCCCTGGAAAACGATACGCTCATGTGCGATTCGGTAGGACGCCGACGCAGCCATGCCGTAAACCGCGTCGCAAAAAGGGCTGGATCGAAAGAGCGACAGGCAACCGGGGTAAAAAGGCCCCGCCGGCTCCGGCAGGCATAATCTCCGCGCCTTCTTATTGTCAACCACCCGTCTTTATTTTTTTTTGGGACTTGCTTTTTTTGGCTCGGCCTTCCTGGATTCGGCCTTCACTGGCCCTTTCTTAGCGGATTCTGCCTTGGTGGTTTTCGTCTTTATGGCGGCCTTTTTTGCCGGAGGCGCATCTTTTTTGGTCTTCGCCTGCTCCGCATATCGTGCCATAACGATTTTTTCCGCCTTGAGCCAGTTTTCTTCGTCGCGGCCGGGTATCATGCCGCTCCGCTCGTAGAGTTCGTACGCCACTTTCCTTATCTCGTCCTCTCTATTCATGATAACCTCCTGCCGAAAATGTTCCATAAAAGCATATCGCTATTTTCCGGGGATTGCAAGACACAGAGGTTGCCTCTGGAAAGAACGGTTCCGGTTCGAGAACTCTTTAGCGCGCGTTTTTTCCCACGCCCGTGATTGCCGTCACGAATTCCTTGGGCCTTTCCATCTGCGGCATATGGCCGGCGCCTTCGATCGTGATGAGAAGGGAGCCCGGGATCTTTTTTTGGAGGGCCTTCGCCTGTTTCAGTGGGGCCAGTCCGTCCTGCGCCCCCCAGATCAGGACTGTCGGAACGACGGGGACTGGAAGCGGTCCTGTTATATTCATGAAGGTGTCGAAGACCACCCGGGAATATGCGGAGGCGTTTCTTTGAATGTTTTCAAAGATGCTCGGCGGGAGCTTGTCGGGAGAGATAAAGGATTTCTTCAGGGCCTGTGAGGAAAAGGAGAAATGGCGCATGAGCTGACGGAATCTCCTGTTGAAAGAAGACATCGACATGAGTTTTCTGAAGGCGGCCGGCAGGTGCGGGATATGCCCGCCGTTGATCAGCATAAGGCGGGAGGTGATCTCCGGAAAATCGCCTGCGAACTGACGGGCCACTCCCGCGCCGAAGGAATTCCCGGCTACCGCGACGCTTTTTACCTGCAGGGCATCAAGGAGTGCCTTGAGTCTCTTTGCCATTGCCGGCAGGGATGGTGCGGCGATCTGCGATGACTGCCCGAAGCCGGGCAGGTCGGGCGCGATGACCATGAATGAATCGGAAAGCTCTGCCCATACGCTGCTCCAGGACATCTCGGCGTTTCCCCATGCCGAGTGCAACATCAAAAGCGGAAAGCCCGCCCCGCCCCTCCAGAAATGCATGTTTTGTCCGGATAGTATGAGGTTTTCCGCCCGCACCTTCCCTGTGCCTTCCACTATGAAGGCCTCCGGGTCCGGTATATAACCTTCGTCCATTTTTTCATTGCACCCTGCTGGAAATAATTTTAAATAAGTTCACAAAATAATGCGAACACGATTTTTTGGTGCGGGACGCGGGTTTATAAGTTGCCGGGAGGCTATCCTGTTACTAAAGGTGGCATCTGGTGCGGATAAATGGCTATTCTTAGCCGAATCTTCGAGAAAAATGCCCCTTATTAGCTTATTTAAAATAATTATAACTAAATTTACAACTTGACACTCAGCCTTATGAGCTAATAAGATAAGCTTATAATTCTAGTGCAGGGCCGCAGGCCCGGAAAGGATATTCAGGGTATGGTTAGGGAAGAGAAGAAGGGTGGAGAGGCTGTGAAAGCAGGTACGGACTGGAAACCGGCGTTGGTGCCGACGCTTGCACTTATTGTCGTAGGAGTAGTGCCGGGATTACTGAAGGGTCTTTATGAACCCTATACCGGGGCGCTCATGGCGGCCTATGTTACGTTCGGCCTGTTATTCACAAGTCTGGTGCTTGGCGGCCTCGCGTTTATGGTTTTCCGCGACCTGTCGGACCGGAAGATGACGATATTCAGATTAGGTCCGAGCGAGCAGCCTGCCCGTGGCGAGGAAGAGTTGGCGCGTGTAGAATCCCGGGAAGACCGGCCCGAATAATTGTAGAAAAAACAGGGACATCGTTACGTGACAGGCCGCTACGGTCTGTCAGGTTAAGGGGCAGGGACCTTCCTGCCCCTTAACCTGTCTAAAGTATCTCAGGTGAGAGGTAAATTGTTGCCTTTCTTGACGGTCTTTGCGGCTTTGCGCGAATAAATTGCCGGCGATGTCCTTCCTTGAAGAATACTCCAAAGCCGGCGGTCTTGCTCAGCTTGTCCTGAGCGCATCGACGATGTTCATCCGCGAGGCCCTGACCGCCGGAAGCACGCCTCCCACAAACCCCATGATCAGGGAAAATAAGAGGGAGTTGACGATGATCCCCCGCGTGAGGGTAAAGGAAAAGGCGAGTTCGGAAAAAGTCTGCCAGTTGACCGTCGAGATCGTGATGAGCTGCATAAAGGAGGCGAAGAACAATCCCATAAGCCCGCCGCTCAGGCCGAGGAGCATCGATTCGATCAGGAACGCGGCAAGGATGTTCCTCCGCTGAAAACCGAGCGCACGGAGCGTCCCGATCTCCGCAGTGCGGGTCGCCACCGCCGCGTACATTGTGATCATCGCGCCTATGACCGCACCGAGTGAAAAGATGATCGTAAGCGTGATCCCGAGGATCCGGAGAAACTTGGCCATCATCTCGGACTGGTCGGCGTAATATCTTGTTTCGCGTTTTGCCTCGAGCGTCAGACGGGGATCGTGTTCGAGCCAGTCTTTTACCTTCTGGAACTCCGAAGAATCGCGCAGCTTTAACAGCACCGACGAATACGCGGGTCTGCGGAACGCCTGCATAAGCTGGTCGACGTCGCCCCAGATCTCCGAGCTGTAGCCGGTCCTGCCCGCACCGAATATTCCCACCACTGTCCAGTCCCGCATGGCGAACCGGATCGTCTCGCCGATGCCCGCTCCCTTAAACCGCTTTGCCACGCTCTCCCCTGCAATGATCTCGGACGCACCGGATTTCGGCATCCGTCCTTCCACGAGCTTCACCTGGGGCCGCAGCGCCAGGGAATATTCACCAATGCCCCTGATCGTGATGTTCGAGGGTTTATCGCTCCCCCTCTTGAGGAGATTGATGATCACCACCAGTTCCTTTGCGAGGAAGGGCTTGCCGTCAGCGCCGATCGCGATTTCCGGCGCGGTCTCGACAATGGACGCGGACGCCCGGTCTATGCCTGACTGCATCTCGGACTGCGACCCCTTGCGGATGACGATCACGTTGTCATAGGAACCGGTCTCCACAAGTGTTTTGCGCAGCCCCTCGGCAAGCATCATGACCGAGGCAAACACAAAGACCACCAGGGCCATTCCGGACGCGGTCAATATCGTCGTGAGCCTTCTCGTCCATAGGTTCCTGAAGCTGTAGGAGACAGGTATCGCCATCAGCCTATCCTCCTGAGCCCGTCGGCGATCCTCAGGGTGATCGCCCGCCAGATCGGAAAGACGGCGGCGACGGTCGCAACGATCAGTCCTGCAGCCATGTCCATGTAAATCGTACTCCGGGCGACGATGAAGACAGGGAAAAACTGGCTCAGCGAATCGCCGAAGGCCTTGGCCGCAGGGAAGGTGAGGGCGATGCCGGATGCGCAGCCGATCGCCGAAATCACGAGTGACTCGCCGAAGATGAGCCCGGAGATATGCCATCCTCCGAAACCGAGCGTCTTCATGATCGCGTACTCGCCAGTCCGCTCCCTCACGGTCATCGCCATGGTGTTGGCCATGACCGCCATGATGATGACGATCACGATGAACGAGACCAGCCGTATGACCACTACGATCGCCTCTGTCATCGATATGAAACTCAGCTGGAACGCCTTTTCGGTCTCGGTTATCGTCTCGGCCAGGGAGTTCTTGAACATCTTGTCTATCGCAACGGCGACATCCGGCGCCACGTCAGGGCTTTTCACCCCTATCAGGAACCAGCCGACCTTGTCCGCACGGTATGGGGCGGTCTTTTTCAACGATTCATTCAGATAGCTCCAGTGGAAGAAGAACTGTGTCTCGTCGGTGCTTTTCTGCGCCCCGCGGTATATCCCGCGGATGACGAATTCCCAGTTTCCCGGGAAGATCGACCCCTTGAGCGTCACAATGTCGCCCAGCTTCCAGCCGAACCTCTCGGCGGTCTTCCTGCCGACGACCGCGCCTTTTCTGTCGCGGAGAAATGCGGTCTTCTGGTCCGGGGGGATAATGAATTCCGGGAATAGATCTATGGCGGTCTTCGCGTCGGTCGCAAAGTTGGGAAAAAAGTTTTTTTCGTCCTTATACACGCCCCCGAACCAGTCTGAATAGCCGACCTCGGTCACCCCCGGCACCTGGCGGATCTTCTCCTTGTAGGAAATGGGAAGAAAGAAGACGAGGGAAACCGCGTTTCTGGTGACCAGCCGCGTCGCGGAGGAGGCCTCGACGCCGGCATACCATGCGCCGACTACCGTACGGAGCAGACCGAACGCGAGCACCGCAATGGTAATGCCGAGCACCGTCAGAGACGTACGGAGCTTGTGGCGAAAGGCGTTCTTAAAGAGTATTTTCAGAATGAACATCGCTGTTCAGGACGCCCTTTTCGAGGTGCTTGATGATATGCGCCTTGCCCGCTGCCCGCGGGTCGTGCGTGACCATGATGACCGTCTTGCCGAGCTCGTGGACGAGCCTCTCCATCAGGTCGAGTATTTCTTCCGCGGAATATCGGTCGAGGTCACCGGTCGGCTCGTCCGCGACAAGGATTGTCGGGTCGGTGATGATCGCGCGCGCGATCGCCACCCTCTGCTGCTGTCCCCCTGAAAGCTGCGAAGGATAATGGTCGGCGCGGTCGGAGAGACTGACCGCCCTGAGCGCCAGATCGACGTGCTCCCTCCTCCCGGACCTCGACAGCCCTGTCAGCAGGAGCGGGAGTTCGACGTTTTCGAAGGCGGTCAGGACAGGGATGAGGTTATAGAACTGGAAGATGAACCCGACGTTCGTTGCCCTCCATCCCGCGAGCTCGGTCTCGGAAAGTGAGGTAATCTCGATACCGCCGACCGTGATCGTGCCCGAGTCGGCCTTGTCTATGCCGGCGATGAGGTTCAGAAGTGTGCTCTTGCCTGACCCGGAAGGTCCCATAAGCGCCAGAAACTCGCCCTCTTCGATGTCGAAGGTGATGTCATCGAGCACCGGCACGGTCTGGGTCCCGCGGCGGTACGACTTATAGATGTTCCTGACCTCTACGATGGGGGCCTTATTTTCCATCACTGCACGGCGGTCTTGATCTTCGCGCCGGTCTTCAGTTTCGGCGAGGGCTTCAGCACCACCTTTTCTCCGACCTTCACCCCACCCAGGACCTCGACCATGTCCCCCAAGGGAGGGCCGAGCTCGACCCCCGTTTCGGCTACCCTGTCGTCTCTGACTACAAAGACGACCTTCTTATCGCCTTTCGCGATCACGGCCGAAGGGTTCACCACTGTCCTCGGCTTTTCTTCCTCCGCAGCTACCGGTCTTTCGAGAAAGGCTACCTTAGCGGACATCTCGGGCAGGACCCGCCTGTCCTTGTCTACGAAGGCGACCTTCACGAGCACCGTTGCCTTTGTCCTGTCAGCAGTCGGGACGATCATATGGACCTTGCCGCGGAAGCGCGATTCGGGCAGCGCGTCGAGCTGTATCTCGCAGGGCTCGCCCACCTTCACCTTTTCGATATTCGATTCCGAGACATCGACCTCCACCTGGAGTGAGCTCATGTCAGCGATCGTTACGACAGCGGCCTTTGCGTTGGCTGCAGCGCCGAAGGGAGTGACCATGTCGCCGATATCGGCGTCTTTCGTAAGGACCACCGCGTCGAAGGGCGCACGGATCAGTGTATACTCGATCGCCACGTCGGCGGCCTGCAGCGCCGCCTTGCTCGCTTTCGCTGCCGCCTCCCCGGCCGCAACCCCTGCGGCCGCCTTTTTGTACCGTGCCTCAGCGGAATCGAAGTCGGTCTGTGCGATATAGCCCTTGGCGACAAGCTCTTTGCTTCTTCGGTATTCGAGCGTCGCGTCGCGCAACTCGGCCCTTGCCTGATCAAGACTGTATTTCGAGACGTTCAGGTTCGCCGCTGCCTGGTCCTTTGCCGCGGCCACGTCCCCGCTTTCGAGACGGGCGATCACCTCGCCTTTTTTTACCCTGCTTCCCTCTTCGACCGAGAGTTCAACGAGTCGGCCGGTCGCCTTCGAAGCGACCGCGGCCTTCCTCTGGGCAACTACGTACCCCGAGGCGTTCAGCAGGGTGAATGCCTGCGAAGGATACATCTCCGAGACGGAGGCGACCTCGACCTGAAGGGCCGGAGTGAAGACCCCTTTGAGATACAGGACGCCCAGAAGGAGAAGAACAAGCACCGCCGCGACCGCACGATAGAGTTTCTTGCGCTTGCGGGGAGAGGAGACTGCCGCTGATTTCTCTATCTTCAGTTTCGAAAGGTCTTCGTTCGGCATTCGCCCGCTCCTTGTGCAAATAAATTTTTATGAATTGTGACCGGATCCCTGTTGATTATAACAAATCCTGTCAAGAGGGGGCAGTGACCGGCGGTTGTTATCGAAGGGCTGCCGCAAAGGCAACGGTAGGTTTATGCAGAACAGTGGGATGAAGTCTATGGTCTCGGAAGCATTTGAAAGACCGGCTGGACGGATGGACCGGTCGGGTATGATTAAAGGCTGGCAGGGACTGAAGAGGCCCGCTCTGTCCCGCCGAGGGTGAACAGGAATGTTGCTCCTCTGCCGGGCTCGCTTTCCGCCCATATCCTTCCACCCAGCATTTTTATGGCACGATGGACCGTTGCGAGCCCTATCCCGGTCCCCGAAAAATCTCCTTCGGAGTGGAGCCGCTGAAACGGCTTGAACAATTTGTCCGCGTATTTCATGTCGAACCCGTCGCCGTTGTCCCGTACGAAGTAGACCGTCTCGCCTTCCCGGGTATCGCTGCCGAATTCGACGCGGGCGTCCGCTGCATTCGCCGTGAATTTCCAGGCGTTTTCGAAAAGGTTCCGGACAGCCGTCCTGAGAAGAAAAAGATCTGTCCTGGCGTGAAGGTCTTCGTGGATGGCGAATTTGACAGTGCGGCCTGCGTCACGCTCTCCAAGTTCCCATGCGATCTCTTTCGCCAGTGCCGTCAGATTCACGTCCATAATATGCAGATCGCTCTTCATGAGACGGGAAAGGTAGAGGAGGGCGTCGATCAGCCTGTCCATTTTGGATGACGCGCTGTGCATGTGCTGAAGATAGCCCTTTGCCTTTTCGTCCAGGCATCCTGCATAGTCCTGAAGGAGCATATGGCTGAACTCGCCGATAGTCCTTAAGGGTGCCTTCAGGTCGTGAGACACGGAATAGGAAAAAGACTCCAGCTCACTGTTTGCCGCCTCTAGTACGGCGTTGCTTCGTGAAAGGGCATCGTTCAGTTCCCTTATCTCCTCTTCCGCCCTCATCAACTCGTGCAGAAGGCGCTCTCTGTCTCCTCCTTCGGAGCCCCCGGTCCTCCCGGCCTTTTTTTTGAGACTGGCCTCGGCCTTCTTGCGAAGACCCGTCATGCCCTTTGAGTTCGGACCGGCTTTCTTCACAGTCATCTCCCTTTCTACCTCCTAGTGGCAGTGGTTGCAGGTCTTTTTTTAAATATATTACAAAAAAAAAGGCTTTTCTACCCCCTCTTTAATCGCAATGAGGTTCACCCCTGCTGCAGGTATTTTGAGGGATATCCTCTGCCGTCGATCAGTATCTTATTGCGGTCGAAGCAGGCTGGCAGAGAGAAAAAAACTTCGGACATGCAGAAGCGGGAAAGGTATAGTCTACTTTCCCGCCTGCATTCCCGCGGCAATAGGTTCCATACCGGCAGATCAATGAACTTTTGTCAGCCGCTTCTTTTCAGCTACATAGGCTTTTTTCCCCGCATCGAACGAGGCGGCGATAAGCGATTTCCTCTGCGTGAGATAATCCCTTGTCTTTTTTGCGGCGCCCGTCACTTTATCTCTGCCGCGCAGTGCGTAGCACCGTGCCCGACTCTTCACGTCGCCCGCAAAGTCGCCTATCTTCTCTCTTGTCTCTTTCCCAGAGGCGGGGGCTAAAAGCAGTGCCGTACCCGTGCCGACCAGGCCGCCAAAAACAAACATCGCAGGTTTCTTGAGTGCAGTCTTCTTTGTCATCGTCATTTCCTCCTTTTACAGTATATTTTCTCCTATAAAGATGTTATTGCGGGCTGTGCGGATTAGCAACCCGGCCATACGGCGCAGAAGCCGCCTATCCGGCGGGGTAGGCCCGCATGCCCTGGTAATATGCGAAAATCGGGCTAGCGCTCGTTTTGGCGAAGGTATGGGGATTGAGAGTTCCACCGATGGATCCCCGTGTCTTCAGAACTCGCGTTCGAGATAGGGCCGCGTGAAAAATTTGTGATCTGTGATATGCTGACGGCGGCAAGAAAAGTCTGGTGATAGAGGGGACATTGAGCACTAATGTAAAACAGTGGATAAGAGCGTAATCTATAGCATAAGCCGTTTTTTATGCTCAATCGGATTGCTTTTTGCGCAGTCACATCCCTTCAGCTTTATTGACATCTTATCGAAACCATGATAGTTTGTAATCAGGAAGACAAAAAAATGAGAACGCTAAGGTTTTTATTGGTTGTGGTTGTAGCAGCGATGAGCCTATTGGCAAGCGGCATGGCATCGGCCGCAACCAGGGGTGGCGGTGGTGGCGGTCATTCCGGCGGTTACAGTCGCGGCGGCGGAGGCCATTCAGG
>JAJYLU010000390.1 GCA_021787505.1 Nitrospirota bacterium
CTTCAGCTGGTATCGATGCCGTTGTCCCCGTTCCGTTGAGTATAACGGGCCTGAGAAACCGCGGTTTTAACCAGTCCCTTCTCCTTGCGAAGACCTTCTCCGGCAAAAAAGATATTCCCCTTGTCATGAACGGTCTTATGAAGTGCAGGGAAACCGGCGCGCAGATCGGGCTTTCGGCGAAAGAGCGGGCGAAGAACCTCAAAGACGCGTTCAGCACTTCCAGACGGTTTGACGGCATGCGCGTCCTGCTCGTAGACGACGTTATGACCACGGGGTCGACCGCGAACGAATGTGCAAAACAGCTTCTCTGCGCAGGCGCCGAGGATGTCTCCGTCCTGACGCTCGCAAGGGCCTCGGCGCTGTAGCATCGGGACAGCCCTTTACAGTTGTGATTGATATCCCGACAAAAAAGATTACGCTGAGGCACAGGTGTCTTTCACGCTGCTGCCGACAAACTGCGAGATAACCCCGATTAACGGGCTTTTGCCGCAAGAAATCCTATCGCAGGGCTTTCACGTTTCACTCGGATCCCCGAACTGAGGCGGTTCAGATCCTGCCAGATTTTTTCGGGGTCTTTGCTGAACACAGTTTCAGGATCGGCCTGCAGTATGTGCCAGTCGCCTACTGAGAGCTCCCGTTCAAGCTGTCCCGCCGCCCATCCCGCATAGCCGGAATAGAGACGAAACTTCTCCCCTCCTTTATCGCCTCGGGCCGCGCGCTTAAGCAAACTCATGCTCGTGCTCACGTATATATCTCGAAACACGTGAAGCGATTCCTCCGGCGGAACCGCAGACCGGATCAGCAAGAAGAACTGCTCCATTCCCACCGGTCCCCCGACAAATGCGGTGTCCGAACGCTTCTGCAACTCCTTGACCCCGGGGAACAGGGTAGAGAGTTTCACTTCGGTGGGGCGATTGATGATCAACCCCAGGGTGCCGTTCCTGTCGTAATTGATCAGGAGAATGACGGCCTCCCTGAATCTCGGGTCAGTTATGCGGCTGGTTGCGACAAGAAATCTCCCCTTGGACGGCCTTTCGTCAGCAGACGGATTTCCCGAAGGGATGTGCTCCGGCATCCCGCGAAGCAGAAAAGGATGCTTGGCGGCAATACTATCCTCATTTACTGATGGACAAATCAGGACAAACGACAGGACGCCTAACAATACGATTATGGTTATGATCGAGACCGGTCTCTTCATTAAAGATATCATATATGAAACCTGACTGTTTGTCATTCAGCAGCCACTTCTGCACGGACCAATACCTGCCACAGTTCGCTTTACATTTCCCTCCGTATTCTTGTATCTTTTTAAGATGATCGATTTACACACCCACAGCATATTCAGCGACGGCGAACTCATCCCTTTCGAACTCATACGGAGGGCCGAGGCGATCGGATATTCAGCGATCGCGATCACGGACCACATGGACTCCTCGAACATCGACCTCATCATCCCGAGGATTATAAAGGCGATAGAGAAGATCCGCAGCGCTGTCTCGATAGAAGTGCTGCCGGGCGCCGAGATCACGCATGTGCCTCCGGAACTCATCCCGGACCTTGTCAAGGAAGCGCGCCGTCTCGGCGCGAAGATCGTCGTCGTCCACGGAGAGACGATAGTCGAGCCGGTCAGGAAAGGGACGAACCGCGCCGCCATCGAGGCGGGCGCGGATATCATCTCCCACCCTGGTCTTATCTCGACAGAGGACGTGCTTTCCGCTAAAGAGAAGAATGTGCTTCTTGAAATAACCTCACGGAAGGGACATTCGCTGTCGAACGGGTATGTGGCAAAAGAGGCGATGCGGTTCGGCGCCCCTCTCTGCCTCAACACCGACAGCCATAGCCCTTCCGACCTTATCACCAAGGACACTGCACGCCGCGTTTTGCTGGCGGCGGGGATCGAAGAGAGCAGGATAGATTCCATATTTGAAAATTCGAGACATCTGATAGAGAGAGTATTAAGGAGGATTTGATGCCAAGGGCGATTAAGAAAAAGAGCAGCAAGAAAAATGCCGGCGCAGAGACCGAGGTCGCAGACAAGCTTGCCGACATAAGGGACCAGCTCAAAGCGAAACAGAAGACGGTGCTCACCTACGGCATAATCGCCGTAGTCGTGGTCGTTGCGGTCGCCGGCACATTGTTTTACCGGTACAACGAAAGGGAGAAGTCACAACAGCTCGAGTACGAGGCGTACAAGATATATTACAACGAATACCAGAAGCAACCCGCTGCCGGTCAGGAACATTTCCAGAAGGCCCTTGACCTGTTCCAGCAGGCATATCAGAAAAGGAAATCCGCGAGGGTCCTTTTTTATATTGCGAGTTCCTACTCCGAACTCGGCAAATACGACGAGGCATTGAAGAGCCTCAACGAGTTGATAAAGGACTACCCTTCGGACCAGGATATCCTGCCCCTGGCCTATCAAAAGATTGCGGACATACAACTCAGAAAAGGCGACAAGGATGCTGCCCTCAAAACACTCAACACGCTTTACCTGTCGGCCGGCAACATCTATAAAGACCTCGCGCTGGCGGAATCCGCGAGGATA
>JAJYLU010000391.1 GCA_021787505.1 Nitrospirota bacterium
GAAATGGCGAGTATCGCTATGACGACCGCGCTGATAAGAAAACTGAGTATGATCTTCTTCTTTAAAGACATAGGGCGTCCGGTTTATCCTTCGACATATTTCATGCCGTATACTGTACCCAAAGAGGACCTAAAATACAAAGGGGTGCGGCAACCCTTCAGCAGGGCACCACGAGTACCTTGCACGGGGCGTGTCCAATAACCCGTGCGGTCACGCTTCCCATCATAAGACGTTTCAACCCGGTCCGACCGTGGCTTCCCATGATGATCATGTCCGCTTTTTTTATCTTTGCCTCGTCGACAATGAACTTGAACGGCTCTTCTCCCTGGTGGGCGATCGTCTCACACGTGATCCCTTCTTTTTCTGCCCGAACCTGTACGGCGTCGAGATGCTCCCTGGCTTCGTTCTCCGCCTTTTCGACAACCTGAGGTGCGAGGGCCTCGTATTCGGGATTGACTTCTACCACGGATATCACGAAGAGCTTGTTCGAGCATACCTTCGCGATATTTATCGCCTCCTGGATCGCCGCCTGAGCGGATTCGGAGCCGTCTGTCGCAAGCAGGAGTTTTTCAAAGCCCATCATGGAGCATGATTCTTTCATCTTAGTGTCCTCCTGCCTTGAGAATTCCGGATGCCGCCAGGGCCAGGACGAGGACTTCGATTATCGCGATAATGCCGTACGTTGTGTCCTTTTTAGCGAAAAGGATAGGGATAATTCTTATGTAGCAAGGGATCGTCACGCCGGCAAGAAAGGCGATCCCGATAAAATTGAGAAAATCTCCCTTGCCGAGCATTCCGAGCCAGGCCCATCCCGGGTGGATGTCGGCGGCTGCAAGGTATTTGTGCACCGGCATTTTCCAATAGTTCGGCAGTTCTTCAACCGGAACATGCGGGGTAAGCACAGCCGACATGTATACGGCAAACGTCACGATGAGGATAAGAAGGCCCGTCTTCATTCCGCTGTCGAGGAGCTTCGCATAGGCGAGCTGTTCTTCAGTTGCCATCACTTTTTTGTCCATGAGATTCCTCCTTTTATAATAGTCGTTGTTTAGAAAATCTTAGGTCCAGATCCCGAGTCCCTTCAGCATTGCCCGCGAGCCTGCAAAGAGGAGCATTGCGATCACGATGTAGCGGACCGCGGCAGGTTTTGTCCTCGTGAGTATGCGTACGCCGACGATCGACCCGAGCATGATCCCGATGATTGAAGGGACAACCATCATCGGCAGGACCGCACCGTTGTTGACATAAATCCAGGCTGCAGAGGTGTCGGTAATCGAGAGCAGGAATTTGCTTGTCGCCACCGAAACCTTGAGCGGCGCGCCCATCATGAGATTGAGCACGGGAACGTTCGCCCAGCCTGCACCAAGGCCGAACATGCCGGCCATGATGCCGATAACGATGAATGTCGCAAGGCCTTGCGGTGTCCTGTGGATCTTCCAGTTGATATCCTGCCCTGTCGATACTTCGTGGTAAACGCCGGTGATCCTCAGGACTGTCGAAAGATTGTCGGCCTTCGGCACATCGGGATATTCCGATTTTTTAGCTAACAGCATGATGCCGACGATACCAAGGATGGTGCCGCCAAGGGCGATGTTGACGGTCTTGGCGGGCAATGCAAGGCCGATCATTGCACCGACGATCGCGCAGGAAGACGCGATGACAGCAACTGGTATCGCGAGCCTGAGGTCAGCCATGCCTTTTTTCAGGAGTCCCGGCCCCGCGGCAAGTGCGCCCGCGAGCGCGACGAGGAGACCCGCTCCCCTGACAAAGTCGATATGGAAGGGGAAAAAACCTCCGATGATCGGGACGAAAAGCACCCCGCCGCCTACCCCGCCGAGGACCGCGACGATCCCCATAAAGAACGTTACGATGAAAAGTATTAGCGGCCATGCCCACCAGGGCACGGCCGAATTCGCTGCGGCCGGCACCGCAGCCAGCGGCACTCCTGATGCGAAGACGTAGCCGGCGGTGATAAGGACTGCGAAAAAAACTACTGCCAAAGCAATGAACTTCACGTGTTTCCTTGCCATGTCTTGATTCCTTTCTCCTTTATTGAATTAGCGTATCCTTTCGAATTCCGTCTGAAACTTATATCGATCGCTCCGGCCCAGGAACCTTGTGTACCCTACGGGGGTATTGTCGGAGCTGAAGAGGAGTCTGTGCACCGCGAGTACCGGAATACCCTCCTTCAGGTCGAGGATCAGCGCCGACTCTCCCCGGGCCTGCAGTACCTCGATCGTCTGTATGACTTTAAATATTTTTTTTAGTGCCCGTTCCTGTAATACCGAGTAAAAGGAACATTGAGAAAGATTTAGTTGTTCGATACCGGGAAGCATCTGATAAGGTATGAATGACTCGTCGAGATATGCAGGCTCCCCGTTGACCGTTCTTTTGCAGAGTATCTGAAAGATACTGTCCGTGGTCTTCAGGTATGTCCGGATCTCCTGAGGAGGGTCCTGGATTCCTTTATATAAGATCTCTTTTTCAGTGCTCACCTCCTCTCCGAACATTTCTTCTGTAAATCGTGTCCTCATGGAAAGCCCCA
>JAJYLU010000392.1 GCA_021787505.1 Nitrospirota bacterium
CAAAGACAGAAGTATATCGCGGGGTCGAAAGCTGTTCAGCCTGGTGGCGCACGACTTCGGCTATAGGGGCAGAAAGATCGCAGAATACATGCGGAAAGACCCGGCCCTGATCACTCGCCACATGAAGGAGAAGGGAATGAAAAGAGACGCGGCGAGGGTGATTGAAACCTTGAAAGAACGAAAAACGAATGTCAATAGTCAAGTCTGACCCCATAGTCATGACCCTTGACCCCATAGTCATGACCCTTGACGACGCCATGGAATAGCCTCTGAGGTTTTGCAAAGGCCGGTTGCCCCGTCGCTCTCGCCGTCGTTCGCGAAATCTCAGTATATAATAAAACTAAGTTCTACCCAAGAAGGAGCCGAATAATGTTCAAAAGAATCGACCACTTCGAAATTGTGCCGGGCGATGCGGAAAAGACCATTAACTTCTATACCGATATTCTCGGTTTCAGAATTAAAAACCGGAAAGAAATAAAAATGCCTCCCATGAAAGAGGTCATTTATCTGCAACTGGGCGACACGGTCCTGGAGATTATTTCAGCGGACGATCCCAGACCGAAATCGGAATTTCCCTGGCAGGTAGGATACAGGGGTATCGCCCTTGAAGTGGAGGATATGGCAAAGGCTGTAGATTATTTAAGGGGCAAGGGAATAGAAATAGCCCTTGAACCTGTAGACCTGGGGAACTCATATCGCGGAGAGATAAGAGATCCGGACGGACTTATCATCGAACTTCGGCAATGGAAATAACCCAAGAATGATTCGGGTTCTAATAACTGGTTGTTCCGCACCCCGAAACAGCCCGCCTCTTGCGAAACTCTCTGTCTTCGCCTTAAAATGATAAATGCCACTGATAAAAATCCTCCCCATTGACGTACGGAACAAGATCGCCGCAGGCGAAGTGATCGAGCGGCCGGCCTCGGTCGTGAAGGAACTCGTCGAAAACTCGATCGATGCCGGAAGCACCGAGATCAAAATCGACGTGCTCTATGGCGGCAAGAGAATGATAAAGGTCTCCGATAACGGGGGAGGCATGGACGGTGAGGATGCGGTCCTCTGTTTTGAGCGGCATGCCACAAGCAAACTCGAAAGGGAAGACGATCTTTTCGAGATCAGGACGCTCGGGTTCAGAGGTGAGGCGCTGCCCTCTATCGCGTCGGTCTCCAAGGTGAAGCTCGTGACCGGGCTGAAGGGCGCCGACGCCGGCGTGTCAATCGAGCTTCACGGGGGTGAAGTGAAGGAAAAGAGGGATGCCCCGTTTTCCGGCACGTCGGTCGAGATCAGGGACCTTTTTTATAATATGCCCGCCCGGAAGAAATTCCTCAAGTCAAACCATACCGAACTCTTCCATATTATCGATACGGTGACAAAAGAGGCGCTTTCGCATCACGGGATACATTTTATCCTGATGACCGAGAACCGGGAGACGATGCTCCTGCCGAGGGCTTTGGGTCTCAAAGAGAGGATCATGCAGGTTTACGGCGAGGAATTTGCCGCCGGTCTTGCGGAAGTCTCTGCGGAACGAGGCGGGATGCATATGAATGCCTTCATCTCAAAGACCGACAACTTCAGAAACAGCAGGTCCCATCAGTTTCTCTTTGTGAACGGGCGTCCGATAAAGGACCAGTCTCTGGGCCATGCGGTCTATGCCTCCTATGAGGGGATACTCCCGGCCGACAGGCATCCGATATTCTTCCTTTATCTTACCCTGGACCCGGGAAGCGTCGACTTCAACGTTCACCCGGCAAAGCGAGAGGTGAGGTTCGCGGAGAAGGAGATGGTATACCGTTTTGTCTATGGAAGCCTCAGGGAAATTGTGAGGGCCGGGCGGAAGGAGTATACCGGGCCTTTTCTCGAGCCGCGGGATGCCGGTGTCCCGAATGCGGCGGCGACCTATTTCACTTCTTCTTTCCTTCCTGCGGGGGGAGCGGTGTCGGAAATCGCTGAGCTGGCATACAGGCCGGAGCTTCCATTTGTTTATCTCGGCGATACCTTCATCGCCTTTTCCGGAAGGGGGGGGCTGACGCTTATGGACCATCACGCGGCCCACGAAAGGGTGCTCTATGAGCGTCTCCTGAGACGGGTCGGCCTTCAGCCGCGTCCGCTTCTGTTTCCACTGCCGGTGAAGCTGTCCCACAAGGAATACCGGGCATTGCTTGACAGCAAGGGCCTGCTGGAGGAGTTCTGCATAGAGCTCGATGATTTCGGGCATGACTCCGTGGTTGTCCGTACTGTCCCAGCCGACCTCGGTGACGCGGACATCCGTGGTGTCCTGGCCGATGCCGCCTCCGCGCTTATGGGCGACGTCCATCCCGGCGCGTCTCTGAAGGAATCGCTAGCTGCCAGGATCGCCTGCCACAGTTCCGTCCGGGGCAAAGCAGTGCTGAACCGCGAAGAGTTCTCGCGGCTCGTTGCCGATCTCGAGGAGACCGAGCACCCCGACCAGTGTCCCCACGGCAGGCCGACGAGGATATTCTATTCCCTCGATGACCTCAGGAAGCTCTTCAAGAGGAAATGAA
>JAJYLU010000393.1 GCA_021787505.1 Nitrospirota bacterium
CCTCTTAGCTTAAGAGGGGGTTGGGGGCGTTACCGGAATGCATTGATATCTTTGATAGCACATTCATGCTCCCAAACCAACCTATCAAACTATGTGCATCGCCGTTATGAGCATGTCGATCAGCTTGATGCCTATGAACGGCACGATCAGCCCGCCGATACCGTAAATAAAGGCGTTGTTGCGTAACACCGCCTCGGCGCCAAGCGGGCGGTATTTCACGCCCCGGAGCGCAAGGGGGACCAAAAAAATTATGATCAGTGCATTGAAGATCACTGCCGAAAGCACCGCGCTTTGCGGCGTGGACAAATGCATGATGTTCAGAGCACCCAAGGCCGGATAGATCGAGATGAACGCAGCCGGCAGAATGGCAAAATATTTTGCGACATCGTTGGCGATGCTGAATGTCGTGAGCGTTCCGCGCGTCATCAGAAGCTGCTTGCCGATCTCGACGATCTCGATGAGTTTGGTCGGGTTTGAGTCGAGGTCCACTAAATTGCCCGCCTCCTTAGCGGCCTGGGTCCCGGTGTTCATGGCGACGGCAACGTCAGCCTGGGCAAGGGCCGGTGCGTCGTTCGTGCCGTCGCCGGTCATCGCAACGAGCCTGCCGCCTGCCTGATGCTCCCGTATGAGTTTCAGCTTTGTCTCGGGCGTCGCTTCGGCCAGAAAATCGTCCACGCCCGCTTCAGCGGCAATCGCGGCGGCGGTGAGCGGGTTGTCTCCCGTAATCATGATCGTCTTTATCCCCATATTCCGCATCTCGGCGAACCGCTCGCGTATCCCGCCCTTGACAATATCGTTCAGACGGATGGCTCCTAGGACCCTGGTCCCTTCAACCACCACGAGCGGCGTGGCCCCTTCCCTGGCGATGTCATCGACAATGGAACGGACCTCTCGCGGGAAGATTCCTCCTTGTACCCTGATGTATTTCTCTACCGCGTCGGCCGCGCCCTTTCGGATCTCGCGGCTGCCCAGGTTTACCCCGCTCATCCTTGTCTGTGCCGCGAAGGGGACGAAGACCGCCCCGAGCGACTCGATGTCCCGCTCACGGAGGCCGTATTTTTCCTTTGCCAGGATTACAATGCTTCGGCCCTCCGGCGTTTCATCCGCAAGAGAGGCCAGCTGAGCGGCGTCGGCCAGGGTCTGCATGTCCACGCCGGCCGAAGGCAGGAACGCGGTAGCCTGCCGGTTGCCGAGGGTGATCGTTCCGGTCTTGTCGAGAAGCAGCACGTCGACGTCGCCGGCTGCTTCCACGGCCCGGCCCGACATTGCGATGACGTTCGCCTGTATCATGCGGTCCATTCCCGCTATGCCGATTGCCGAAAGGAGCCCGCCGATTGTGGTGGGTATCAGACAAACCAGGAGAGCAACGAGGACGGTCACCGTCACGGGGCTTCCCTGCCCTGCTGCATGGACGCTAAAGATCGAGAAAGGTAGTAACGTCACAGTCACAAGAAGAAAGATGATCGTCAGAGCTGACAGAAGTATGTCGAGCGAGATTTCATTCGGGGTCTTCTGCCGTTTCGCTCCCTCGACCATCGAGATCATCTTGTCGAGGAATGTCTCTCCTGGATTGGCGGTGATTTTCACGACCAACCAGTCCGAGAGGACCTGCGTCCCCCCCGTGACCGCGCTCCTGTCTCCACCGCTCTCTCTTATGACCGGCGCGCTCTCACCGGTAATAGCACTTTCATTCACGGAGGCGACCCCTTCGACCACCTCCCCGTCTCCGGGGACGGTGTTGCCTGCCTCGACAAGAACAAAATCCCCTCTCCTGAGCTGTGAAGAAGGAACATAGGTAATCTTAGACTTTCTGTCGGGACCGGCGAGCAATTTCGCCTCTATATCCTGGCGGGAACTGCGCAGGGCCGCGGCCTGGGCCTTGCCCCGCCCTTCTGCCATGGATTCAGCGAAGTTTGCGAAGAGCACCGTGACCCAGAGCCAAACGGAAATGTGCAGGATGAAGCCGGGCGAGGCTTCCCCTTTGCCGGACAGTGCCTGGAAGAAAAGGAGCGTCGTAAGAATACTCCCCATCTCGACGACGAACATCACCGGGTTCTTGATCTGATAAAGGGGATTGAGTTTTATCGCCGAATCCCACAGCGCCCGCCGTACGATTGTCGGCTCAAAGAGGGATCTTTTTTCCGTTTTTCTGGTCATAGTATTTTCCTTAGTAACTCCCCCTTCCCCCTCTTAACCCAAGAGGTGGCTAATTCCTCCCCTTGGGGTAGGGGGAGGGCAGGAGGGGTTATTATATTCCTCACTTACCCATCAGCAGTTGTTCGGCGATCGGCCCGAGCGCAAGGCCCGGCATGAACGACAGAGCGCCGACGATCAATATGACCCCGATCAAAAAAGCCACAAATAGCGGGGTATGGGTCGGCAGTGACCCAAGACTCGCGGGCACCTGCTTCTTCTTTGCGAGCGAACCGGCGATTGCCAGCACAGGGATGATCACCCAGAACCTGCCTAAGAACATGGCGATGCCGAGGGCCGTATTGTAGAAAGCCGTGTTGCCGCTCAG
>JAJYLU010000012.1 GCA_021787505.1 Nitrospirota bacterium
CTTAATGAGACAGGTGCAAATCTCAACGCAACTGTCAATGCCGGCAATAGCAGCACGGACGTCACTTTCGAATATGGGGCAACCACCTCATATGGAAGCAGTGTCGCGGCAGTCCCGGCCACGGTTGCCGGGAGTTCGGATGCGGCGGTAAGTGCGGCACTCGCAGGGCTTACAGCGGGCACTACATATCACTACCGTGTAGTGGGCTCGAGCATTGCAGGCCTCTCGTATGGCGGAGATATTACGTTTGTCACATGCTCACCCGAGCAAATAAGGATTGGCGCAAGCGCATACCCGTCGATCCAGGCGGCCATTACAGCTGCGGCGGACAACAACGCCGTCATCGAGGCGAAGGCCGGAGATTTCGCTGAAGACCTCACCTTCACCGGGGCGGGGACGGTGACCCTTAAAGGCGGCTACGACTGCGCGTTTGTCTCGAATCCGGACTTTACCACGATAACCGGCGCAGGCGGCACCAGCGGCTCGGTCACCATAGAGGGATCGGGTAAGGTCATCCTCGAAAACATTGTTGTGCAGTGACATCTGCTTCACGGCCATCGCTGTTCTATCGGAATCGTCGTCCGAGCTTTGCATATGCGCAGCTGTTTTTAAAATCAGCTGCTGTGATAAAATTTTATATGGCGACTCCTGATTTCAAGAATAATCTGGCTCTTCCCGAAAAGGCCCTCGGCAATTGAAGATAGGCATCAATGCAACATTCCTTCACGATACACCGACAGGTCTCGGGGTCTTCACGCAGGAGGTTTCACGTTGTCTTGTTGAGCGCGACAGGGACACACTTATCTTCTCACCTTTCCATTTTGACGGCGTTCCCCGGTCGGCAATTTCCCTTGTCCCCTCTTCGGTCAGGGGGTCGGTGCATCTTTGGAACAACCTTTTGAGAGTGTCTTATCAAAATACGGTCCTGCCGCTTATGTGCAGGGCCACGAATCGTGATCTCCTTTATTGTCCTATGATGGAATATCCCTTTCTCCCCATGGTGCCGCTTGTAGTCCAAGTCCATGACCTGCACCCTCTCAGGTTTCTTCCTCAATTCGGCAGGGCCGGACTCTATTTTAAACTCTCGCTTGACCGCCTTGGCAAAACGGCCCGTCGCATAACCGTTATTTCCGATTATGTAAAAAAGGAATTGCTTCGTGAAACAGATATTCCCGAAAACAGGATTGATGTGGTGCTGAACGGATACAACAAGAAATGGTTTTACCCACGACCGCTTCAGGAGAGAAAGGAGTTTCTGCGCAGATATTCTTTAGGAGACCGATATATACTTTTTGTCGGAAATCTTTTTCCGTACAAAAATGTCACCTTGCTCATTGAGGCATTTCTGCGCATAAAGGAGGAGGTTCCCCATGATCTCGTCATCGCAGGCAGGAGAGAGTTCTTCAACGGGACTCTTCCACGGGATGGAAGAGTGCGTTACCTCGACTATGTTCCCCAAGCAGACCTTCCCGGGCTTTACACTTATGCCGACATACTTGTCCACCCATCCCTCAGCGAGGGGTTCGGTCTGACGCCTCTGGAGGCTATGGCCTGCGGCACGCCGGTCATATGCTCAAACCGCACTTCATTACCTGAGGTGATTGGAGACGCGGGGCTGCTTTTTGATCCGGCTGACAGTATCACCCTTGGAGAGATCATCCTGACGACCCTCGGGAATGAAGGGCTGAGGAAGACGCTCTCGGCCAAGGGGCTCAAGAGGGCTGAGCTATTTTCCTGGGAAAAGACCGCACAGGGAATTCTTCATTCATGTGAGAAGGCCCTGCAGGGCAGCGCATGAAGATACTGCATCTTCTCTACGAAAGCGAAAGGGATTATTTCGGGATCGGCGGTGTCGGCGTCAGGGCCTATGAGATCTACGGGCATCTGAAGGACAGGCACGATATCACGTTGCTCTGCAAGAAGTATCCTGGCGCAGCGGACGGGTACAAAGACGGACTGCAACACCTCTTTGCCGGGACCGAGAGCAAAAGCCTCACAAAAACGTTCCTCGCATATGCGTATAAGGCAGCGCAGCTGGTCAGAGATCGTGGAGACTTGTACGACATCATAGTCGAGGAATTTTCTCCTGCCATCCCGACGTTTCTCCATGCGGTCGCGGGGAAACCGGTAGTGCTCCAGGTCCAGGGATACACGGGAGCGCTCTATTTCAGGAAATACAATCCTATCTACGCATCGGCCCTCTCCCTTATGGAACAGCTGCGGCCGGCCTGCTACCGGAACTTTATCTTCATCAACGATGAGACGGCGGCCAGGTTCCGCAGAAACGCGGGAAGCCGCACCGCAATAATTGCCAACGGTGTTTCACCGGAACTTCTCCGCACTCCCGCATTCGAAGGAGACTACATTCTCTACTTCGGGAGGATAGACATATACGGCAAAGGGCTTGACCTCCTCCTCGCCGCCTACAAAGAACTTTCGCAATGGCTTCCTGCCATGAGGCTCGTGATCGCAGGTGACGGAAGGGATATGGAAGAGTTTAAGAAAGCAATCACGGCTCTCCCAGGGGAAGTACGCAAGAAGATCGAGATCCTCGGATGGGTTTCCGGCAACATGAAGACAGAAGCCCTGAGGAAAGCTGCATTCGTGGTATTCCCTTCTCGCCACGAAGTCCAGCCGATCGCGGTCCTGGAAGCAATGGCCTGCGGGAAGCCGGTCGTCGTGAGCGACATACCAGGCTTCATCTTTGTGCAAAAAAACGGTGCGGGGCTGTCTTTCAAATCCGGTGACGCCCCCTCCCTAGCACGCTCCATGAGGGAGCTTGCGGAAAGCAAGGATCGGCGAGATATCGGGCTGAAGGGCAGAGAATCGGCCAAAGACATGACCTGGGAAAAGGTAGCAGCACGGTTCGAGAAGTTCCTTGTCGAAACAGCCGAAATGCGCTAAGAACTTGTCGTGGTCTTATACTGCGGCCTTATTCTGAAAAAATGACCGGCTTAATGTTCTCTTTTTTGCTGATCCGGACTGCCATTTCCCGGGATTTCTTCCTGTCTTCAAACTTGCCCACCAGTACCCGATATATGACACCCTTGCCTTTAACATCGCTCTTCAGGGTAAATGCATCATACCCTTTTTCCTTCAGTTTTTTTGAGAGAGTCGCGGCATTTGTCTCATTTCTGAAGACCCCGACCTGGACCGAGTAGACCGTCTTGCCCGAGGATTTTTCTGCCGTGGCGGCCTTGGCCGCAGGGGCCGGGACCGAAGATGCCGCCGTACTGCCCGCTTTCCCGTCTGCAGCGTGGGGCGCGTTAGCGGTAACCGGCGGTTGGACGGCAGCCGGAGCAGACGCTGGTTCAGCAACGGGTGAAGCTTCAGGCTTTTTCGGCTTCTCGACTGTCCCTGGCGGCGCCGCCGGAATCTTTGTCTGAAGGCCGGTCCCCGGTATAATCCCGCTGTAATACAGACCTCCCGCCACACCGACGATCACCAATACCGCAAGGAGCGCCACCAGCGCCTTCCTGCTCTTTCTTCCCCCAGCGGTCTCTTCTTCAGGGATGTAGGATTCGGCAGGCTCCTCCCGCTCCTCTTGAGGGCCCTTAAGGACTTCTTCGCCCTCTTCTTCCATGTCCGCTATTTCTGACAAGTCCGACAGACGGGACTTCGGCGAGACCTCTTCTTGCAGTCCGGGGGATGGCGATTCGGCAGCAGGCACTTTGTCTTCCCTGAACTCAGGGGCTTTCTCCCTGACACGAAGCACGACAGGGGACTTGATGTTAATGGCCTTTTCGGTCTTTTCGAGGAGTTCGGCCGCGCTGGCCGGCATTGACAGGTAGTCGACCGCGCCGTAGGGACCGAGGTCAGTTCCCCCGGGACCGGAGGCGAGCAAAATAATCGGCACGGTCTTCAGCGACTCATAGCTGCGTATCGTCTTGCAGACCTCCATGCCCTTCTCGCCTGTATCCTCGGGATTCACGAAAATCAGGGAAGGCCTGACCTTCTGGGCCATCTCGGCGCCCACGTCACCCCCGGGAACTGCAAAGACGAGATAACCTTCGGTTTCCAGAGTAGACGCGATGAACTGTTCTGTTTCGCTATCGGCGTCGATTACGAGGACCGTCTTGCTTGCCATGGTAAATCTCCCGTCTTCAGATGTAGTGAGAGAATCTCAAAGAGGTTCCCAGTATTTCGAGGGCATGTCCTGCGCGAGTTTCAGCGCACCGTCGGAGCCCGCAAATAGTGGGTCTTCGACGCACGACACCTTGCAGGGGCCGTATTCCTTCAGCGCATCCTGAAGGTGCTCGCGAAGCCCCCTGATAAGACTGCCGCCTCCCGCCAGGACGATGTTGTTCTTTATCTTCACCTGAAACTCAGGGTCGAATCGCGCGATCATCTCTGCCGTGGTTTCGGCCAGCGCCGGCAGGATACTTTCGCATGCGCGCCTTATCTCGTTCTTGATGTCGTGCATCACCGGCTTGCCGTCGACGGGGATTTCCACCCGTATCTCCTCCGGCGTGTCCCGGACAAAGCTGTACTGTTCCTTGAACTGCCGGACCATATTTTTGTTGAACTTTGAATTCGGGTATTTCTCGCTGAGGTAACTGAAGAGCTGCTCGTCTATGTAATCGCCCGCCGTCAGGACAGTCTTCTGGTCCTCTTCCGACGGTATAGACCCGTGCATAATACAGAAGTCCGCCGTGCCGGCGCCGATGTCGATCACCATCGAATTATTCAGGAGGTTCATGCCGTACGCCACCGCAAAAGGCTCCGTCACAACCATCAGCGAATGGACGAACTCTGTCACCGCCTTTCGGATCGCCAGCTTGTTCACCTTCAGCGTGTCGGCGGGAACACCGACGACCGCTTGTATCTTTTGTCCCGATGCAGGACCGGAAAGTTCGATCAGGTGTCTGATGATCTCCTTCACCGCCTCATCGTTCCTGTTGATGCCTTCCTTGATAACGCCGTGTTCAAGGGGCCGGCAGATATCAAGGGAAAGCCTGTTCTGCAAAGCCTCGGAGCCGAACAGCACCGGCTTGCCAACCACCTGCATCGCAATAAAATCCTTCGGCCAGCCGACGAAACTTTCTATCCACTCCCGCTTTCCGTTGCCCGCCGAGATCGAACTCCTCGACGTCCCGAGGTCGATCCCGACAAACAATACCTCATCTTTTTTCCGCGTATCTGTCTGCGCCATAGCCTGCTTCTCCTTTATTTATATAGTCCAGTATCCCCGCTTCTAGGTCATGCGCGATATTTTCCCTGTGCGCCTCGGTATTGAGCTGCTTCTCTTCCTGCCTGTTGCTGAGGCATGACACCTCCGCAAGAACGGCCGGCACTTCGGCGCCGAGGAGCACAACAAAAGGCGCCCGCTTTACCCCAAAGTTGTAGGCATTTCCGTTTTCCTTTTCCATATTTGCAAAAAGGTTCTTCTGTATGGAATAGGCAAGTTCCCTCGATTCCTGGAGTTTGAGTTTCTGACCGAGCTTCTCGATGATCTCCTTGAATTCACCGAGGCCGTATTGGGAACCGGCGTTTTCCTGTTCGGCGAGCTCCTGCGTCTTGCTGTCAGCGGATGGACCGAAATAATACGTCTCGATGATATTGATCGGCTTCGAAGGAAGATAATTCAGATGTATCGAGACGAAGAGGTCGGCCTTTGCCTCCCTGGCAAGTTCGACCCGCTTGTTGAGGGGCAGCGTGACGTCTTCGCTCCGTGTCATGACAACATGGAAACGTCCGTACTTGTCGAGACGGGACTTGAGACGTTTTGCAATATCGAGGGCGATGTCCTTCTCCGCGGTTCCCATCTTCCCCCTTGTCCCCGAATCCACACCGCCATGGCCCGCATCGATCATGATCGTCTTGACTCCCAAACCGAAAGTGCGGCTTACCGACACGTCCGCATTTGTGATAAAGGCCTTAAAATCCGAGGGGTTCGGCAATTCAGCGGACCAAGGGAGCTGACGCATCACTGTCCCCCCCGCTGTCTGCTTTTCGGCAAGCAAGGGGGCATCCAGATAATTACCCCCCGCCAGGACAACTATCGCCGCAATACATAATATCAGTAAGAGCCTGTTCGGAGAGAACGTCCGCTGTCTCAAAAGGGCGCCCTTTTTCTTGCCGATTATCCGCAGATTCTCTTCGTAGATCCCTTTCAGGATCTCCTGGCGAACCCTCAGCTCTTTCTTCCTGAAAAAAGCGGAAATCATAATAGTATGCACACTTTAACAATTTACAGGAAAAAATTCAATGACGGCACTGCCATCCCGGTGGGCCAGGGGGCCGGACGACGACCGGGATTCTTGTCGCGGCCTATCCCCGGGGCGGGAGGTCCTCCAGGTTATGCATCTCCTTGACGAAAAAGAGCGGCCTTCTTTTCACTTCGAGGTATATTTTCCCCACATATTCCCCGATAAGACCCAGGAAGAGTATGTTCAGGCCGCCGATAAAAAAAAGAGGGATCACCGTCGAGGTCCAGCCGGGGATCGTCCTTCCGGCGAATTTTTCGTAAAAAGCCCACGAGACAAGGCAGAGTGAAGTGACAAAGATGGTCAGTCCGACAAGAGAGGCTAGCCTGAGCGGCACATTGCTGAAGGAGGTAATCCCTTCCCATGCAAAGGCCATCATTTTGCGTAACGGATATTTGGTAGCGCCTGCAAACCTCCCCTGTCTTTCATAGTAGACGATTTCATGGTCGAACCCGAGATAAGGGAAGATGCCGCGGAGGAAGATATTGGTTTCCCCGATCTTCCTGAAAGCGGCAACAACCTTTTTCGAGATAAGCCGGTAGTCCGCGTGGTCATATATAAGGTCTACCCCCATAATCTGCATCATCCGGTAAAAGAACCGCGCAGTCAGCCGCTTGAACATGGTGTCTTTCTCCCTGGTCCTTCGCACTGCGTAGACAACGTCGTTTCCCTGCCGGCATTTTTCGAGCATCTCCCCGATCAATTCAGGTGGATCCTGGAGGTCGGCGTCGAGACTTACGACCGCGTCGCCCGAAGAGTGGAGTATCCCCGCGGCGAGGGCACGCTGATGACCGAAATTACGGCTGAAAGAGATAACCTTCACCTTGGGCGATTCTCCCGCAAGTTTTCTGAGGATCTCAAGAGAACGGTCATGGGAACCGTCGTCGACAAAGACGATCTCATAGTCGTCGATCAGGCGTTTCCCGATGAGCCCGCCGAGCGTTTCCGTCACCGCGGTGTGAGTAGTAGCTATGACCGCTTCTTCATTAAAGAGCGGGATGACGACGCTAAGTTTCATGGCACATGGGGTCAATCCCAGTCAAATCCGTTGCGTTCATGTCTTGTCTGGTTATTATCTTATATAGCGATATCACTCTTGTCCTCCAAACGCACTTCCTTCCGACTCACCAAAATCTCAATATACTCCGCCCGGATCCCGCGTGATATGTCATCGATATAATTGATTGAAGTAAGCAAACCGCTATGCTGATAAATAAAATCGCAGATGTCGTATCCCCAGTGCATGGTCACGAGCGAGCCTTTTTCGCTGATCGGATTGCCGTGGTATTCGGGTTCATGGAGATAGGAAATACCTCCATTTTCATCCCTTTGCGCCCAAATTTCCGAAGGCCTCTCCTTATTAACCAGTGGTACAGAAAAGATATGCGCTCCTCCGGGTTTCAATGTTCGCGCAATCTCTGTAAATGCCTTGACTGGATTAAATATGTGCTCCATGACGTCCTGGGTAATGACAAGATCAAACGTCTCATCCGGGAAGGTCTGGTTTTCAAGATCCTGATTCTGAAACCCGGAAGGATGCATGTCACCACTAGGGAAGCCGGCAAAATAGTGCGTCGGGACATAGTGGGCGGCATGCCGTCGCAACTTTTCGCTGGCACCACGTGGAGTCGGCGAAGACTCATGAATCGAGAAACTGCGCCATCCCGGAAAGTATTTTTCTATGCAATACATCAACGCCCTCTCACGTGGTAAAGATGAACAGTTGCTGCAGAGGTAATGATCCCGGAGCCAGTCATACAGGGAAGCAAAGGTAACCTGCGTGTCACAGCAGACGCAATAGCCATCGTTCGAAAGAACGTTGGCGTTCACGTCCCCGTCTGAGGGACCAGAGATAGCTCTCTTTTTCTTTAAGATGCGCTCCCCCCCGGAGAAAATATCGCTCAGTTTGCTTAACAGATCGCGACCTATAATCCGGCGTTTCATCCCCTCACTTCCGAGCCGCGGCCCTGCCGGCAGCAGGGACCGGGAATATCCCTTGGGGAGTCATTGCAAACCTTCTGCAGGATATTCTCCTCATTTCATCGAAAGGATAGTACACTTGCATCTCCTCAAACGGCCTGCCGGGACAGAAGTCGTTCCATTGCTTCCGCAGGTAACTTTCCCACTTACTGTAGAAGTGATCACCCAGCAGATAAATTATCGAATATGAATCGCTGGACCATGCAGGAAAAGTCTTCGAGCTTCTTTTCTGTTACGGTCTTGCCGATAACGCTTTCCGCATGTGACGGCCTGGATATAGACTTCATGAAGTCCCCGGACAGATACATGTGCACATGGTCTTCCTTGATTGCCCCATCGAGTATCGTTATCTCCTGCCATTCACATAGCTCCGTTAGTATTCTTTGAGGCGTCCCTTGACCTCGCCCACCAGCACTTTGTATCGGTACTTCGGTACCCACACAAAGTGATATTCACACCGATATACTACATGAGACGTCTTAAGAAATTTGCCCATGACCTCTATTATATCATAGGCCCTTACTCACCAACCTCGTTAGTTCGCTGTCGGTGTGGGGCCTTCGCCCCTACTCCCCACCACTGACATTGTCAGTGGTTTAGGCCCATTAATTAAATAATTATTGGACATTCTCCCGTTACAGATGACATAGATACCAATGCCGGATTTGACGGTCAAAACGACCATCTGATAGAATTCACCAACTGGACTTAGGGCCGGGCGGAAGGGCGTTTCCGATTGCGGCCACCTCTACCTCGCGGCTATTTAATTGAGGCAAATGAAAGGTGAAAATGGTACTTGGCGGACACAACAAGTTCAGGCAATTTGCTGAAGTATCCTTTGACAATCTAAGTAATTGGTATGAAAAGAACAAGACAGTTTTTTGGGCGACTTATGTCGTTACGCTAATCGCTTACAGCTATATTTTCACTTCCATAGGATTTACGAATCATACCTTCCCCCAGGCATGGACATATGCATATCCGTCTTACAAGACGAAGATAGAAGGGCGATGGTTCTCGGATTTGCTGCTTAGGCTTCTTGGCGGCGCAGGCGTGCAGTCCTCGCAAATGTATATTGCAATTGGCCTATTTATTGTCAACGCCATAATCGTAGCGGAAATGTTTGGTGCTGAAGGCAGGATTGCAACTTTCTTTGCCGCCGCTTTCTTGAGCGTCTACCCGGCAATTTTAGACCGCTATTCCTTCCCGGGGTGTGAAATTATGTTCGTAACGGCAGATACTTTTGCCGTGCTTGCCGTCTTCGTTTTGCATCGCCAGAGGAACGCATGGAAGGCCTTGGCAGGGGCCGTACCGCTAATTGTACTTTGCTTGGCTACTTATCAGCCCGCGATTGGGCTAGCGGCGTTTCTTGTCTTGGCTTTCTGCGTGCTGTTGATTTTACGAACACAGGAAGGCGATTCCCATAATGTTATCCCTGTCGGACGGCTGGCAGCTGCGATAGGGGCTATGGTGCTGGGAATGGCAGCATATTACGCCACAGTGAGGATGACGGTTAGTCTGAATACGCACCAAAGGACACACGTCAACAGCCTCCAGGAAGTCATCGGTCAAATCATTGGATCGTTTCCAGCGTTCGTCAAATATTTCACCTCGGGATCGGACTATCTCCCGCCTTCATTGCGATGGTTGCCCCTGACGGTGATTCTGCTCGGGTCTGTTTCGCTTATTTTCATGGCATGGCGCAAAAGGTTTCCTGCGGTCCTTGCCGTTATATTTCTTCTTGGCCTCATGCCCGTTGCCCTTCGTGCCACCTATATTATCAATTCTCAATCATTTGAGGATGTCGGGCGAATTGTTTATCCATATGGATTTGCGCTTCTTTTCTTTCTGCTGGCCAGCCGAAGAATAAGAAGGCTTAGAATGGTTTCGTATTCTGCTATTATTTTGCTGACTTATTTCTGTCTGGTATTGGCGACTCAAGAAACAAACAAGGCCTACTTAAAGAAAATTTTTGATACGAACAAGATAAATAGAATCGCGGCGAGAATTGAAAACGTGGTCCCGGATCTGTATTCGAAAAAACGGCCGCTGGTGGTCGCGGGGTATTTGAGCATGAATGATGCAAATTACAAAAACTATCCGAATACAGGCAACCGCTCACAGTTAAACGAAGAAACCTTTATTTTCTATCGACAGCCGGAACTTCTGAACTTCTACTTCGGCCGGGATGTTCTCGATTCTCCAACTATTCAGCAGCGCGACCGCGCTATACTCAGCATGAAAGGACGGCGGCCATGGCCTGCTCCGGACTCGGTATACGTCGCCGACGGCATAGTTGTTGTACTTCTGGAAGAATACAAACCCGGAGTTCCGATCACCTGGACCAAATGATTCTAAAAAGGGCTGCAATATTAAGAGCATGTCCCAGCTTGGGGGTATAATAATGACCATGCGCTGCTTACTAAAGTCATATATCCAGAAGCTGGCTGGACTCCAAGAGATTGTCTTCGAGCGCGATAAATTTCAGCAAGAACTTGCTCTATTCAAAAAGGAACAGCGTTTTGCGCCAGGGCATTACTATTCTCCAATTCCGTCAATGGAAGAAATACGAAGAGATGAACAACGGATTTTTGGAGCTAATGACAAAAATGTCCCCGGCGTTGATTTTTATGAGTCAGAGCAGTTGAGACTCATTGAACAGTTTCTTCCCCACTATAAGGAAATGCCTTTTCAAGCGCAAAAAGTGGAGGGATTACGTTATTATTTCGAGAATCCATCCTATTCGTATTGTGATGCAATCTTTCTGTACTGCATGATCAGATCTCTGAGACCCAAGAGAATTATCGAAGTAGGCTCGGGCTTTTCGTCATGCGTTACCCTGGATACAAATGAACTTTTCTTCGATGGGACGATCACGACCACGTTCATTGACCCCTATCCAGAACTGCTTATGTCGCTAATCAAAGGAACGGACAAGGACAAAATTAATATTATTTCGTCGCGGTTGCAGGATGTCGATTTAGATGAATTCAAGAAGTTGGAGTCAAACGATATCCTTTTCATTGATTCTACCCATATCAGCAAAATAAACAGCGACGTAAACCGTATCTTCTTCAATATTCTGCCTGTCCTCGCATCTGGAGTATACATCCATTTTCATGACATCACTTTCCCATTCGAATATCCTAAAGACTTGGTATACGGAGGAATAGCCTGGAATGAGGCATATATGCTTCGGGCGTTCCTTCAATTTAACAGTTCATTCCGCGTAGTGCTGATGAACACTTTTATGGAGTTTTACCATACAAACTTTTTTGAGGAAAAAATGCCCCTTTGCTTGAAAAATGGCGGCGGACATATCTGGGTCCGAAGGGTTTGACGGCCGCGAATTACCAGCCGATGCAGTACAGCCCTACTTCAGCTGCATTGCCCCTTAAGTTCTCTCTCCTGTAAGAATCTCCCCTTGCCCCAGGATTCTTTTCCGCATTTCAGCAAAAGGGTAATACGCCTCCAGTTCCTCAAACGGCCTGCCGGGAAAGAAGTCGTTCCATTGCTTCCGCAGATAGCCTTCCCACTTGACCGAAAAGTCCTCATCCAGCCTGTAGTTATCGAATATGAATCGCTGGACCATGCAGAACTCCCGGAAAAAGTCTTCGAGCTTCTTTTCTGTTACGGTCTTGCCGATAACGCTTTCCGCATGTCTTCTGTGATAATTAAGTTTAGCGGCATCGTAATGCACTTTACCGCCCTTTATAACGTTGACTATGAAGTACCAGTCTCCGGCGATGCGCATTCCTTCAAGCGTCTTCCTAAACTCCTCATCGAACGCCGGCTTTCTGAAAAGAACGGCACTTATATTCAGAATCGTGTCCTTTACGCCCAGACCGTCATTGATCTCCTCGACCGCAGATGTCAAATAGCTGTTCTTCCATTTGGTGTGCGAAAGTGACATGAGGTACTCGCCATTTTCATAATCACCCGTCACTCTGTCGTTCTCATCTATGACGTGGGAATTTGTATACGCCAGTTTCACCTCGGGATTCTGGAAGGCGTGGAGAAGGGATGTCAAGAAACGGGGTTCGCATGCGTCATCCGATTCGGCTATCCAGATGATATCCGCCCT
>JAJYLU010000013.1 GCA_021787505.1 Nitrospirota bacterium
GTCTCTGCAGCCTCATGTCCAGGATCGCCTGGGCCTGGATCTCGGAAAGGGGATAGTTGGACATCAGACCGGCCTTTGCCTCTGCAGGGCCTTTCGATGCCCTGATAAGGGCGATGATCGCATCCAGGTGGTCGAGCGCGATCTTGAGCCCTTCCAGGATATGGGCCTTCTCCTCTGCCTTCCTGAGTTCAAACCTCGTCCTCCTGAGGACGACATCCCGCCTGTGCTGGATGAAGTAATGCAGTACCTTCTTCAGGCCGAGCACGTGGGGCTGGCCGCCGACAAGGGCGAGCATGATAATGCCGAAGGTCGTCTCCATCTGGGTATGCTTGTAAAGGTTGTTCAGCACCACCTCCGCCATCTCGCCGCGCTTCAGTTCGAGCACCACCCTTATGCCGTCTCTGTCGGATTCGTCCCGTATGTCAGAGATCCCCTCGATCTTCTTTTCCCTCACCAGTTCTGCGATCTTTTCGATAAGCCTCGCCTTGTTCACCTGATAAGGCATTTCGGAGATGACGATATGTTGGCCGCCTCGGTGCACGTCCTCCACCCTCGCCTTCGCCCGCACCTTGATAAGGCCCCGGCCGGTCGTGTACGCGTCCCTGATCCCGGAGGTGCCGTGAATTATCCCGCCGGTCGGAAAATCCGGGCCCTTGATCGCGGTCATGATCTTTTCTACGGGAATTTCCGGGTCGTCCAAAAGCATGATCAGCCCGTCAATGACCTCGCCGAGATTGTGTGGGGGAATATTCGTCGCCATCCCGACTGCGATGCCGGCAGCGCCGTTTACGATGAGGTTCGGGATCTTGGAGGGAAGGACCTTCGGCTCTTCGGTCGTCTCATCGAAATTGGCTATGAAGTCGACCGTCTCTTTGTCTATATCGGCGAGCATTTCCTCTGCGATCTTTGCAAGCCTGGCCTCGGTATACCGATATGCCGCGGCCGGGTCTCCGTCGATCGACCCGAAATTCCCCTGGCCATCGACAAGCGGGTATCGCATGTTGAAATCCTGTGCCAGACGGACCATCGCGTCGTAGACCGCCGAATCCCCATGGGGATGATACTTCTTGAGCACCTCGCCGACGACGCCGGCGCTCTTCGAATATTTCCTGCCGGGTAGGAGCCCCTCTCTGAACATCGCATAGAGGATCCTTCTCTGCACGGGCTTCATCCCATCCCGTACCTCCGGCAGCGCCCTGCCGATGATTACGCTCATCGCGTAATCGAGGTAGCTGACCTTCATCTCTTCTTCGATATTGACCGGTAACTTTGCCATATTATGTACGCTTGCCCTCCCTTTTAAACTACGTATTTTAACACATTATCGTGTCTTTCGTATTGAAGTTGAAGATACCATGGATCCCCGGTCAAGTCGTGGAATGATCGGCTTTTAAGGCATTTATTTGCCGGGTAATAAAGCACTGGATTCCCAGTCTGCACGGGAATGACGGAAAAAAGTTGGCAACACTGTTTCATCTCCCTGCCAGAGTCAATCCGTCCGGCGCAGGAGTGTTGTTAGAGCACCGTCCATTGTTGGGGCAAAAAGAGTCTCTCATATGTAAGGAGAGCGAAACTGTCGGTCATCCCGGCGATAAAGTCACAGACCATGCGGTTCTTGTTCAGTTTCTTCTCGGCGGGTATGGCCGAAAAAATTTCCTCTACGTGTGCGAGGTAGTATTCATACAGGTCTTTCAACATCTTTTTCGCCTTTCTGAATTCGCCCTTGATGATCTGGCTTTCGTACACCCGGTCATACAGGAAATCCCTCAGTAAGCAGGCAGCCTCGGATATCCCGCCGCTCATGTTGATTTCGTTGAGATCGGTCGCGCGCGAGGTATAGATCACATCCTTCACCATCACATCTATCCTTCTGCCGTGCGTAGCCCCGAGCACCTTCACGATCTTTTTCGGGATGTCTGCCTCCCTGATCACCTCCGCTCTGAGCGCGTCATCAAGATCGTGATTGACATAGGCGATAAGGTCCGAGATGCGCACCACCTGGCCTTCGAGTGTTTCGGAGCGTTCGGACTTCTTCTCCGGCATGATAAGCCCCTTCCCCTTTGAATGGGTGACGATCCCGTTTCTGACCTCATGGGTAAGGTTCAGTCCCCGGCCGTCATGTTCGAGGAAGTCGACAACCCTGAGACTCTGTTTGTAATGGTCGAACCCTCCCGGATGGATCTCCCTCAGTATCTCTTCGCCGGCATGTCCGAAGGGCGTGTGCCCGAGGTCGTGCCCGAGCGCGACGGCTTCGGTCAAGTCCTCATTCAGCCTGAGCGCCCTTGAGATAGTCCTCGCTATCTGGGAAACTTCGAGCACATGGGTGAGACGCGTCCGGTAGTGGTCTCCCCTGGGCGCGAGGAATACCTGGGTCTTGTGCTTCAACCTTCTGAAGGACTTGGAATGGATGATCCGGTCCCTGTCCCGCTGAAAACAGGTCCTTATCTCACCCTCCTCTTCCCTGAACGCGCGGCCCTTACTCTTTCCGCTCAGGCAGGCCTTCGGATCAAGAAACCGGGCCTCCAGCTCTTCGGTCTCCTCTCGGATAGTCATAGAGGTTATTTTACCTTACTCTCCCTTTCTTTTTATCAAGAACTTTCAGGCGCGGATTTGTCTGCGGCCCCTTTTCCTGATAGAATTCGCTCATGATAGTTGTCGAACCCTTTAAGGGGAAATCGGTCACGGACCAGAGGGTCGAGATCGTGGAGCGCAAAGGCACCGGCCACCCGGATTTCATCTGCGACTCCGTCATGGAAGCCATCTCGGTTGCCCTCAGCCGCGCATACAAGGAGGCATTCGGGACAATCCTTCACCATAATATCGACAAGGGTCTGCTCGCCGCCGGCCGGGCTGACCATCCATTCGGGGGCGGCCGGGTGATCAAGCCCATGGAACTAATCATAGGGGACAGGGCGACCTTCTCGGCAATGGGCAGAAAGATCCCCGTGGGCGAGATCGCGGTTGATGCTGCGAAAGGATGGCTAAGGAAGCACCTCAGGTTTATAGACCCTGAAAAACATGTCAAATACCGGCTGGTCCTTGCGCCGGGATCAGAAGAGCTTACGGACATCTTCGCAAGGTCGCCGGCGATAAAAGGCGCAAATGACACCTCAGCCTTGATAGGTTATTATCCCCTCTCCTCTACCGAGGAGGCGGTACTCGGTCTGGAGCGGTATCTTAACTCCCTGTCATTCAAGAAAAAATACCCGGAGACCGGAGAAGACATAAAGGTGATGGGCCTGAGGACCGGGAAAGAGCTGGAAGTTACTGTTGCGATGCCGCTTATTTCCCCTTTCATTCATTCCGAGGACGACTATTTTGAGAAAAAAGAGTTATTGCAGAGAGAAATAGAAGAATTTCTCAGGGCAAACAGCGGGTTCGGTCGTATCGGCGTGCATCTGAATGCCCTTGATGAGAGGGGCAGGGGGGGCGGCGGCGTGTACCTGTCGCTCCTGGGGACCTCGGCGGAAGATGCGGATTCGGGACAGGTCGGAAGGGGTAACAGGGTAAACGGTTTGATCTCGGTCAATAGGCCCATGGGAACTGAGGCGGCCGCCGGTAAGAACCCGGTAAGCCATGTGGGCAAGATCTACAATATTCTTGCGCACAAGACTGCGGAAAAGATCTATAAAAACGTTGAGGGTATCAGGGAAGTGTATGTGCTTCTGCTGAGCAGGATAGGAACGCCGGTCGACGCCCCGCCAATGGCTTCGGTTCAGGTGCTCCTCGAAAAAGGATGCAGACTCGCGGACGTGTCGGGAGCTTCAGCTATGATTGTGGAACGCGAACTCGCGGACATCTCCAGTTTCTGTGACAGGCTCGCAAAAGGGGCTTACCCGGTCTGCTGAGGGCCATCGTCACCGCCCTCACCATTTCCTCCCCAGAACCTGGGAAAGGACATAAATGGCCGTCATTGTCCCGAACGCTGTCGGGACACCTCCTCTTAAGATAACTCCCCCAGGCATGGCGCCTCTCCCCCTCTTTCCGCGCTCAGGCGGATTCGCCGAGGAGAGAAGATAAGAGGGGGTAAAGGGGAGTTATGATTCCAAAAAGGGGAAGGGGGATTTTCCGATAATGTAAATTCAATTTTGAGACCCTTAATAAGATGCACTACGCCAGCACAAGTGGCACGGAGCGAAAGAAATATGATAACGTAAATAATCGAAAGTTTCAGCTTTATGAAGTTTCATCAATACAGAACCCGTAAGAATATATCGTATTTTCCCCTCCCTCCTGACGTTGTTGCCGGTTGCAGGAGGAAAAGACCGGATCATCCGGCCTGCGGGTATGTGAAATCCGGTATGTGAAAGCCCAATGAAGAAAAAGATCGTCATAGGACTAAGCCTTTTCTCCCTGATTTTTTTTATGGGGGGAGTATACATCATCATCACCGTCGAGAGGGCGACGTCGAAACTCGACAGGCTTATCACGCTCCACCAGGTCGAAATCTTACGCGAGCACCTGCTGATAAGCATCAAAAGGGTGCAGCAGGATATCGACCTCAAAGATACCCGCTATGCAAGAGGATTTGATACCATCATGTCCGACGTGATGAGCATGAGCAAGACCGCGGATACCTGCTTCGACTGTCATCATGCCGAAGGAGTCAGGGAAAAGCTCGTCGACCTCAACAACCATGTGGAAGAATATAGGCAGGCGGTAAGCAGGGTACTGACTATGAGGGCGAAGGCCGCGAGACAGGCGGAGGAGGAAGATGCGGCCTTCAGAATAGGTGAGGAGCTCACGGCTAAAGTGAACACGATCATCGCAATTGCAAGCAGCAATGTCGAGAAGAAAACCCAGTCGGCGATGAAGGAGATCTCGGACACCAAGATCATTCTCTTTGCCCTAATTGGCATCGGCCCCCTCCTGGCAACAGGCCTCACGTTCGTTTTTATCAAGGGCTTTACCAGACCGGTCGACGTCCTTCTGCGCGCGATACGCAAATTAAAATCAGGAGATCTGGATTCCCGGATCGAAGGGCTGAAAGACGAGTTCGGAGAAGTGGCCGCCTCATTCAATGACATGACCTCATCTTTGAAAGAGCAGATGTACAAAATCGAGGAGAGCGAGATGCAGTACCGCATGCTTTTTGAAAGCGCCAAGGATGCCATTTTTATTATCGCGGCAGAAGGAGAAGAGCGGGGAAAAATCGTTGCGGCAAACCGGGCGGCCGCGGAAATGCACGGGTACTCCGTCGAGGAGCTCAAGACCCTGAACATCGCCGATATCGACTCTCCCGAACAGATTGAGAACATTCCGGAAAGGATCGCGCGCATACTGCAGGGGGAGTGGATAAAGGCCGATATCACCCACAGGAAGAAGGATGGGGCTGTCTTTCCGGTGGAGATCAGCGCCGGTCTGATCGAACTGGGTTCGCACAAATATATCCTTGCCTTCGACAGGGACATCAGCGAGCGAAAGAATGCGGAAGAGGCATTGCAGAGGTCGGAGCAGTTGCGGACGGTAGGAGAGCTTGCGGCGGGGCTTGCACATGAAATAAAAAATCCTCTGGCGGGAGTAAAGGTGTCGATCGACGTGATGCTCCAGGAACTGCCCCTTTCGCATGACGACAGGCAGGTCTTTCTCGGGGCCAGAGAAGAGCTCAAGATGATCGAGCTTCTGATCAAGTCCCTCCTTAATTTCGCCAAGCCGCCCAAGCCCCAATTTGCCGGTGTCAAAGTAAATAATCTCCTGAATACAATCATGGCGCTTTCCCTGAAAAATCCGTCGTTCTCTGCCATTCAGGTGATCAGGGACTACGAGGAAGATCTTCCGGAAATCATGGCCGACTCCATGCAACTGCAGCAGGTGTTCATGAATCTTCTTATCAATGCCGGCGAATCGATGACGGCCGGAGGGACGCTGACGGTAAAGACCTCTTCCGATAAAAGCAAAGGCCTCATCGAAGTGATAATATCGGATACCGGCAGGGGGATCGATGACAATGCGCTACAAAGAATATTCGACCCCTTTTTCACGACAAAGCCCAAGGGTACGGGGTTAGGCCTTGCGATCACCAAGCGACTGATCGAGCAGCACGGGGGGACTATCTCCGTATCAAGTAATCCCGGCGGGGGGGCCGCCTTTGTCGTCACGCTTCCCTTCGTGAAATCCGGGGAGGCCAATTGACGGGGGGAAGCAAGGGAAAGGTCTTTCTTGTCGATGACGACGATGTCATCGTGGCAATGCTCGGCAGAACGTTAAAGAAAGACGGATACGATGTCGATTCTGAAAGCAGGAGGTTCAGCGGTATCGTCGACAGGTTCAGGTCGTGGGACCCGGACATCGTGCTGCTGGACATCAAGCTGGGAGAGTTAAGCGGCCTCGATGTCCTTGCGGAGATAAAGGACAGAAAGGTGAACACCCAGGTCGTAATGCTGACATCCGACGACAACGTCGAAACAGGGGTCAGATGCATGAAACTCGGGGCCTCCGACTATCTGACGAAGCCTTTTAATATCGATGAGGTGAAAATCGTTATAAGTAATATCATCGAAAAAGGGAGGCTCAGGAATGAGGTCGACTATCTGAGGGGTGTGTATTCCGAGGTCTTCCGCACGGAGATCATAGGGGAATCGGCCGCCATAAAGGCACTAAGGGAGAACGCGGCAAAGATAGCCTCGGCAAAGGTCCCGACCATTTTAATCACCGGCGAGAGCGGCACGGGCAAAGAATTGGTTGCCCGATATATCCATAAGGGGATGCATAACGACTCAGGATCAGGATGCGTGCCCTTTATAGCAATCAACTGTACGGCACTGCCGGAAAGCCTCCTCGAAAGTGAGCTCTTCGGTTATGAAAAAGGGGCCTTCACCGACGCGAAAACGGATAAAAAAGGGATCTTTGAGCTGGCCCACACCGGTACGATCCTCCTCGACGAAATCGGCGATATGAAACCCAGCCTCCAGAGCAAACTACTGAGGGTACTTGAGGAGAGGTCAATACGCCGCATCGGCGGATATGAGGAGATCCCGATCGAGGTAACGGTCATCGCAACCACGAACAGGGACCTCTCTGAAGCCGTTGAAAAAGGGGACTTCAGGAAAGACCTGTTCTATCGGCTGAATGTCTTTTCTCTCCATATGCCGCCCCTCAGGGAACGGGCAGATGACAGCCTGATACTGTCCGAATATTTTCTCGGTCATTTTGCAGAAAAATACAAAACCAGGAAGGTAAAGGGATTTTCTCCGGAGGCGGAAAAGGTTATGCGTGGATACGGTTGGCCCGGGAATGTCCGTGAACTCAAGAACGTGATCGAAAGAATCGTGGTCCTCGAAAATGCCGAGATAATCACTCCCGAGCATCTGCCGAAGGAGATGAGCGGTTGGTCCGTCGATCAGGGACTTCCTGCAGCGAACAGGTTCCTCCTCCCTGACAGCGGTATCTCCCTTGACGATATCGAGAAAGACCTGATCATGCAGGCGCTCGAAAAAACGAACCACAACAAGACCCATGCAGCAAAACTTCTCAGGGTAAGTTACGATTCCCTGAGGTACCAGGTAAAGAAATTCGGCATCGAGTAACGGACCGGGTAGCCCAAGTCCGTCGGCCCATTCGTAGGCTTCAAAACATCAGGGAATCCACGAAAGACAAGTAGTCGGAAGGCGGGTCGACCAACTGCATGCCGAACGCGTATTTCATGTCGTCGTCCGATAAAGGAGACTTGGAGGGGCTACAGGACGAGTCGGCTGTCCTGACTACTCTGCCTTTGAGAGAGATATTCTTATTGTCCGAAATGTGAAGAAGAATGTCGACGGTGGACCCGCACTCAAAGACGGCGTCGGTCGTCACAAGAACTCCAGAGTCGGAAAAGTTAGAGATAATGCCCTCATGCTTTTCATCTATCCTGGCCTGCAACGATTTAAAGACCCTCATGCCCCGCAGCGCAGTCTTGAGCTTGTCTATATCGAATGGCTTTTCGAAAAATTCAAAGGCCCCTTTTTCGAGGGCCTCCTGCCTGACATTTTCGTCCACATTGGACGTAATCATCACGACCCTGCTGTGGGGCGATTTCCCCCTGATATATTCGAGTACGTCGAGTCCGTCTATGTCAGGAAGTTTCTTGTCAAGGATAACGATGTGATAGAACTTTTCCCGGATCTGCTTCATGGCTTCGCTCCCGGTGCCCACTGCCACAACGTGCTCGAACTCCTTCGCAAAAAAACGCCTCATGACCGACCTTAACAGTTCGTTATCATCGACAAACAAGACACTTTCCGGGCGCATTTAACCCCCTTTTCCCCTCTCATAATTTTTCATTATCGGTTTTTTATTAATTTTTTTTAATTTTTATTAAGTCTAGCAATATCAATGCCTATAAATAATGAAAACCACATTAGAAGCTAAGTAATTGACTTTTCTTGATTTTTATATGGGATGATCTGGCTTCCACTTGATTTGCAATACAGAAGTTATATGGAGAGGTTGGTAAAATGACACAGCTTAAGCGCCATTTCCACAATTACTGGACAATGTCGAATTATTAATATTTCTAAACTCACTCCGAAGTCTTCGATATGTCATACAAAGGCAGCACTTCTTTTTGCTAAATCGGCTGCTGCACAGTTTTTTGCACCATGATATCATCCGAAATGACGCAACTCATGCTGGATGTTGACAATTCTTTGATAGCGAATGCCAGGCAGGCCTCTTTTGCCAAAGAGGGGGACCACGGTGACTCCCACTTTGGAAAAGGGGGACGGAGGGGGATTTTCCAATAGATGGGTCCTGATCGCAGCGGGGGTGACGGGTCAGTTGTTTGGTCTTCATCCCCTGCATGTGGAATCCGTTGCATGGGTTGCGGAGAGGAAAGATCAATAAAAGAATTGGAGAAAAAAGAAGAAAAACTGAAATTGGACGTTAATTCCTTTTACAATGGCAAGGTTCCAGAATGGTTGTCCAAAGAATGGGATGAGGAAGAAAAAAGTTACGTAGAATCTTCCACCCAGATTTACGAAACGACGAGTCAATTGCTCGAGAAAAGATAAGCCGCTCCTTCACTTCATTGTCTGTCGATTCCGGATTGAATACGCCCTAGAATTTCCCGGGCCTGGTCCGCCTGAGGGCCGACGGGAACAAGAGTCAGGAAGTGATTCAGGTCCCGGATAGCAGTATCAACTTTTCCAAGGTTAAGGTGGACAAGGGCCAATCCATATACTGCATCGGGATAATCCTTTTCGATCTGAATTACATTTTCCAGATAAGTTTCGGCCTGCCTGTATTTCTTTTGAGAAAAAGCTATCTTCGAAAGGGTCAACCAGGATAACGCGAGGCTATGGTCCAGGGACACCGACCGCGTCAAAATCTCGTTAGCTTTTTGGTAATTACCTTTATTGAAGAAGAGCAGACCATCTGCGCTCAAAAGATGGGCGCTCCCCGGATTATATCTCAAAGCTGCCTCAACCATGGGAATGCCTTCATCAGGACCGATTCCATTCATGGGCTGCACAATTAAAGAACCGAGATAATCAGCAATAATTTTGTTATTGTAAAAAGCGAGACATCTCGCCATCTCCTTTATAAATACGGGCAATATCGACGGGTTTGATTCATACTCAGCTGCTGTCTGTCCAGAAATGCCCGGGAGAAAAAATCGCAGCCGATATTTGTTGATAAAAGAATAATTCTCAGGAATATTCCTGACAACGACGACCGCAGCATCATCCCAAAACACGGGAATCCAGAATTCCGGAGCAAAAATGGCGCCGTACGACTGACTGTTACCCCAATAGCGCTCCAAAACAGCATATTGAATATTGTAGTCTTCAATCAAGTTCCTGTTTTCGACAATAGATGGGAAGTCCCCGAAAACCGCGTGGTGGTTATACAAGAAAATTTTTCTCTTCGGATAAAGATAGTAGGCCAGGTAACCGCCAAAATGTCCTGGATTGTACATATTGCCTTTCAGGCCTGATTGCTCGATGAATCGAGTCACTCCCACGGGCAGCAAGAGATTATTCACCTTATATCCAAAGGTAAAAGGGCCGTCTGCAAAAAAGAATTTCAGCAACAATATGTAAACTAGGGCAGCCGACAGGGCGGCGTAACATAATATCCTTCCACAGGCGGCGAGTAATCTGCTTTTCGCGCGTTCTCTCATCAAAGATGCGTAATACGCCAATATGGGAACCGCGAGCAAATCGAAGACTACGGAAACCCGGTTGTATTTGAGCGCAAGCGCCGCGAAAGGAATCAGGATGAACATGTGGGTTAAGTCGACTTTTTTTATGAAGAAAAGGCTCAGCCCGGCGACAAAAACGAAAAGAAGCCAAAAAAGGGGGAAATTTGTGAAATCAGGAGGTGTGAACTCGTTTGTGTTTAGAACCATCCTATTGGTCCTGAGAAACTCTAAAAAAATATCATAGGACCGAAGCGCATACGGGTTTATAACCATCGCTGTCACGCTGACCAGATAAACGATCAGCAATGTTTTAATGTATCCCGGTTCACTTCTTCGGCCGCCTAATGACCCGGCATTCCCCCCTGCGGACTTGGGGAAGATGCTCTTTATCGTCTCTCCGATGACAAAAGCAGAGAGAAACATAAACCCATACAGAGCGCCATGCAAAAAATCCCATAAGACCATAATAACGGGGATGATGAACACATACCGGCTCTTGAGCCTTCCGGCCTTAAAGCCGTAAAAAATAAATGCCAGCAAACTTATAAAAAGGAGGGAGAACATCTCAGGACGCTCTCTGTAGCGCATCACTCCGGCAAGGATGGCAATAACCATTAATAAGGCAGAAAGCGAGGTCCCGGCTCCCATAAAACGAGCCGTTTTGAAAATAAGAAAAGCTATCAATACAGTGATTGCACTTTTGAAAAGAACAACTGCCAATGGCCCCCCATTTTTGAAAATCAGATAAAACAGGACTTGCGAAAGCCATTCATGATTTGAGAATCTTACTCCGGGACGGGTATAGGAAAATATCTCCTCATTTATTATGCGGCCCTGCTCTACCATCGCCTTTCCGTTTGCAATATGCCAGAAGAAATCCGGATCCTGAATGCGGTAAAAAACCAGGACAGCTACAAACAGAAAAGAAATACCGAGCAATATCTTTTCGAGTGTAAAATTGTCTGAATATTTTTCCACGCCTTTAGTGCGTGCTTTTAGACTTTCCGGAGCTGCAAAAATAGCGCTAGCCCCTGGCAAGCAGCCGTGCCCGGAATTCTTCGAAGGCGGGATTGCTTTCGAAGTAGCGTCCGCCCTTGAGTACAATACGCCGGGCTGCGGTCACATCGCCGGAGAGGTACACGCCGCGCGCATACCCGTCGATCACCTCCGGGTTTTCCGGGGCCAATTGGTAGGCTCTTCTCAGCAATGAGACCGCCTCGCTCCGGAAACCACCTTCGGCCAGGGAAAGCCCGTAGAAGACAAGTGTTTTTACATCATTCGGCTCTGCCGCCAGGGCCTCTTTCCACTCTACCATGGCTTTGCCGACGTCCCCCTGCGACGCATGAATCAGTCCCAGGTCGCGACGCGCGGCTACAAGACCGGGGTTCAGCGTGAGGGCCCGCTGAAGCTCTCCCACGGCGAGGCCCGTCTCTTTCATAAACGAGAGCATCCGTCCATAGTCCTCGTGCACCTCAGCGCTCCCGGGATCGATCTCTGTTGCCTCTTGCAGCAGCGCCACGGCCCCGGCGTAATCACGATTTGCATAATGAGCCCTGAACATGTTGTCAAGGTATGCAACCACCTCGTTGCGCAGGTCTTCGTCCCAGGGGGCCGTCCTGATCGCCTGCTGATAATACTGGAAGACCGCGGCGGGATCCCAGCCCCTGAGTTGCAGCTCATAGCCCTTGAGGTAAATCCCCTCTGCCTGGAAGGCCGCCGTCAGACGGTCGCCATCCGGACCGCCGACAGTCTTCCTGACAAATCGGTCGAAATCAGTTCCGATCATTGACATCAGAAGTTCATGATTCACGAGCGTCCTCTCCAGCGGCGGCACAGCGTACTCCCGTGGAGAGTAAAATTCATAGTAAGGCTTTTCGAAGCTGTTTACGGGACCCGGCGGAACAGTACGGCGCAGTGTCTCCTCTCCAGCCACGAAGTGGGCCAGCACGTCTTCGGCTGTCGTCAAGCCGTATTTGCGGACGCCCTGAAATGCATTTGCATCCGACTCCATCGCATGGCG
>JAJYLU010000014.1 GCA_021787505.1 Nitrospirota bacterium
AGAAGGTCCAGTTCGTCCGCAGCCAACTCCAGGTCGGAATAAATCTCCCCCAGTTCACTCAGGCAGAGTTTGCAGAGGACCGTGTCGTCAACGTGTATCCGCTCATGCTTTTTATTCACCTGATTTTCAACCTCCAGTACATTCCCGATATATTTTTTTCCGGCACTTTGCGCCGCTTATCGCAGCGTGACGATATAGACCCCCGTGAGCGCCAGCAGGCCGGCGGACAGGAGCATAAGTATTTGCGAAAATTTCAACCATCGCGGAGCGCCGACATACTCCAGTATGATGCCCCAGAGGCCGTTAAACCCATGATATATTACCGAGAAAAGGAAGGCAAGGTCAAAGGCCTTCCAGTACGGGCTTGAGATCCTGCTCAAGACGAACTGATGGCTGATCTGACGCTCCCCGCTGAAATGCATCACCGTGAAGTGCACGATCAATCCTGCGATCAGCAGGAGTCCGGTCATCCGCTGAAGGACCCAGCCTGCGACGCCTTTCATTGGATGACCCCCGTGATGGGCAGTGCCCCGAGGATAAACAAGAGGGCCCCCACGACAAAGGCGACCCAGAAGAGCGGTTTCTGGAGTTTCGTAGAAATTCCCATGTCGATCAGGGTGAGCCTGAAACCGTTAAACCCGTGGCCGATCACGAGTCCGAGGAGCCCTGCATCGAGGAGCCTGACGAGCGGAGTCCTCATCGTTTTCATAAGCGCCTCATAATGAGCAGGGTCCCTCAGCGCGCTCAGGACGTAGAGGTGGAGGAATATATAGAGGGTCAGGGAAATTCCCGTGAGCCTGTGTATGAGCCACGCAAAAGAGCCGGTCTGTAATCTATACCTCATTGTTCCTTCCTGATCTTCACATCCGAGAAGGTCCTTTCAAGCTCGGCACTTATCCCACCGAAATTTCCTCTGCCTTTTGTCCGGATCACCACGTGCCTGTATCCTTCCTTCACCCGCGCATAAGACGTCAGGATGCTCTGCAGACTGAATCCGTATTTTCTGATGACGTCTGCAACTTCCTTTATCGAACCGGGCCTGTCCTCGATCGTCGCAAAGATTCTGTGGCCTCCGTGTCTCGCACCGGTGATATCGATCAGGGCGCGGAATATGTCTTTGTCCGAGATGATCCCCGCGAGTTTTCGGTTTTCGATCACGGGCAGACACCCTATATCCTTATCATACAGGACGATCGCCGCCTCTTCAATGGGGGTATCGGGACCGGTGGTGATGACCTCTGTCTTCATTATTTGACGGACCTTTGTCTTGGCGATGAGATAATGGAGTTCGTAGATGTCTAGCGAGGTCGCCCCGGATGGAGAAAAATCCCTTATGTCCCTGTCCGATACCATCCCCTTTATCCTGGCCTCCTTCACGACCGGAAGATGTTTTACCCGGTGTTCCTTCATCAGCCGCATCGCATCGGAAATACTGTCATCCGGCGTTACTGTATAAACCTTTTTCGTCATCCAGTCAGATACGAACATATGCCGCCTCCTAATAGGGTACATGGGCGGCACGGTGCGGCCGCCCTCCATCGGGCAGACACGGAGGTCTGCCCCTACATCCTTCAGACTCCCAGATACGCCGTTTTCACGTGCTCGTCGTTCATTATCGTCTCGCCTGCTCCCTCAAGGACGATCCGGCCCGTTTCGAGTACATAGGCCCTGTCCGAGATCGAAAGGGTCTGCTTGACGTTCTGCTCGACGATCAGCACAGTGACCCCTTCCTGCCGTATTTTTTCTATGATATTGAATATCTCCTTTACCAGTATCGGAGCAAGGCCGAGGGACGGCTCATCGAACATTATGAGCTTCGGCTTCGACATAAGGCCGCGGCCTATCGCCACCATCTGCTGCTCGCCTCCGCTCAACGTGCCGCAGAGCTGTTTCCTTCGTTCCTTCAGCCTGGGAAACAGATCAAAGACCACCTCCCTCGTCTTTTCTCTCTCCGCCTTCGCCTTACCTCTCAGGGACCCCATGTCTAGGTTCTCCTCGACGGTCATTTCAACGAAGAGCCGCCTGCCTTCAGGAACGTGGGACATGCCGGCATCTACCAGCTTGTATGGTTCAAGGTTATGTATCGGGACGTCGCCGAATAATATTTCTCCCGCTTCAGGACGCATTATGCCGGAAATTGTCCTGAGAATGGTCGACTTCCCTGCGCCGTTGGTGCCTATCAGGGCGACTATCTCATGCTCCCTGACCTCGAAGGAGACATCATGGAGGACCTGTACATCGCCGTAGAATACGTCTATATGCTTAACCTGAAGCATTTTCCGTCACTCCGAGATATGCGGTGATGACAAGCGGGTTGCGGCCGATTTCGCCGGGCGTGCCCTCAGCGATCTTTTCGCCGTAATTCAGTACTATGATGCGGTCGGAGATCGACATGATGACCTTCATATGATGTTCGATAACCATCATCGTGATCCCCCTTTCCTTTATCCTTCCCACTATGTCGATAGATTCGTTAAGTTCTGTCGGATTCAATCCGGCAAAGGATTCGTCGAGCAGGAGCAGTTCCGGCCCGGTGGCGAGGGCCCGCGCGATCTCGAGCCTCTTTCTCTTGCCGAGCGGCAGGCCCTTTGACAACGTGTCCCCGTCATCCCGGAGGCCGGTGAATTCGAGGATCTCGTGGGCCTTCCGGGTCGCTTCAGCCTTGCTCCCTGCCCTCAGAAAGGCCGAGGCAACTACGTTATCGAGGACCGTCATCCTCCGGAGGGGCTTCACGACCTGAAAGGTCCGCGCAAGACCCAGCGCGCATATCTTGTGCGTTCTGATGCGGGAAATGTTCTTTCCCTTGAAGACGACTTTGCCCTTCGAAGGCTGGTGAAACCCGTTGATCACATTAAAAAGGGTCGTCTTGCCCGCGCCGTTTGGGCCTATGAGTCCGAGGATCTCCCCTTTCTGCAGATCGAAGGTGACGTCGGAGAGTGCGGCAAGCCCTCCGAAGTATCTCGATAGTTGCATTACGGAAAGCAGCGGCATTACGATGCCCCCCTCAGGCCGAAAAGCCTCTTGAGATTCGGCCAGTCGCCGGCGATGCCGTTGGGCAGGAATATAATGATCACGATAAGGAGTGTCCCGAAGAGCGTCTGGTAGGCGACCCCGAGCGCCGGGATCGAACGGATCAGCTCGGCGAGGAGGACCATGATGACCGAGCCGATAACCGGTCCCCAGTAGGTCGCGGCACCCCCCACCATCACGACCATTATCGTGACTATCGATATGTCGTGGAGTGCAAAGACGACCTTTGGGTCGATATAACCCATGTAGTTCATATAGAAGGCGCCTGCCATGCCGGTCAGCACTCCACTTATGCAGAGGGCGATCGTCTTGTAAAGTGTCGTCGGTATTCCGAGTGATTCCGCCGCGTCCTGGTCTTCCCTGATGGCGACAAAATAATAGCCGAGTTTGGAGCCGATGATCTTTCTGACCAGAAAAAAGGTCACTGCCGCGAGCGCAAGGATGATGTAGAAGTACCATATTTTTCCGACCCATGTCCGCGTCCTGATCATGATGCCGAGGTCCCCCTGGGTGAGGCCGGTGAGGTTCTCCGCCGATACCCTCAGAATGACTCCGACCGCCAGGGTCGCAAGTGCGAAAAAGGGTCCCCTTAGCCTCAGGCAGATAAAACCGATCACCAGTGCGAAGGCGGCGACTACGATAATGCTGAGCGGCAATCCCCACCAGGCGGAGATGCCGAATTTTTGATATAGAATGCCCGAGGTGTATGCGCCCACCCCAAAGAACGCCGCATGGCCGAAGGAGACCTGGCCGCAGTATCCGCCGAGCAGGTTCCAGGCCATACCTATGACCGACCACATAATCACAAGGATGAGGATATGCATCGCATATGTGCTCAGTCCGGCCAGGGGCAGCAGAACAAGGAGCATGAGAATGACAAACGGCAGATATCTCTTCATCTTCCGAACCTTTTTCTTTGCAGGAGGGAGGCTATCCCGCCCGGCAAAAAAATGAGCGCCGCTACGAAAATGACGAACCTGCCCACAGGGGCCCACCCCATACCTATATAGGTGGCTGTGAGGGATTCGAATACGCCCAGGACGATACCGCCGATGATCGCGCCTACGGTTGAACCGAGCCCTCCGAGGATCGTGATGACAAAGGCGATCAGGGTGAACTGCCCCCCCAGATCGGGATAGAGATAATAGATCGGGATTAACAGGCACCCGGCCGCCCCGACAAGTCCGGAGCCGAGCCCGAACGTGATCACCCTCATCCTGTCGACATTCACGCCCATGAGAAGAGCTGCTTCACTGTCCTGGGCAGTGGCCCTTATGGATTTTCCCAGATCGGTCTTCGTCAGAAAGAAGCCGAGGCAGAGGGTAATCACGACCGCGATCAGGAAGGATACGGACCACGGATAGGACAGGGACAGCTCGATCGGCGAAGATCTCCAGAAGTCCGAAAGATACCACGCCTTTGTTGCATAGTCGACGGGCGTCGAAAGGTAGTCAGAGGTGAAGATCATCGTCGCCAGGTTGGCGAGGACCATGCCCAGCCCCACCGTGAGGATGACCTGGTTTTCGGGAAGGATCGATTCGACCTTGAGCACGGGATTTATCAGGAACTTCTGGATTGCCATGCCGAGAAGAAACAATAGCGGCGCTGCGATGAAGACGGAGAGATACGGGTCAAGATGAAAAAGGGAAAAAAGGAGGTAAGCGATGTACATGGCTACCATCATCAGTTCGCCGTGGGCAAGGTTGATGATCTTCATTACGCCCATAATCAGGGTCATCCCTACGCCGATCAGCGCATAAAGCCCGCCGAGAAGCACGCCGGCGATCAGGGTCTGCAGCAACACTTCAAGCTGGGCAGATGTCACACGTTACCTCACCTCTATGCCACACCTCTATCAGGGGGTTCCGTCTTCCCTATCGTCTTTCCCTCCACGACGGGATCGGATAGATATACTTCTTGCTGGCATACTGTGTCGGCCAGATGGTTTCGAACGCTCCTTTTTGGACCTGAATCACGAGGGTATCCATGAAGTTCTGGTTCTGATAGCCCTCCCTGTCCTCAAATTTTATCGGACCGAACACTGTCTTCATATTGGTGGCTTTCAGCGCGTCCCTGATCTTGTCGGGCGTCCATGCCTTTGCCCTTTCGAGGGTGTTTTTCAGTACGTACAGCGCCGAGTAAGCTGAAGCGCCGTGGTAGGACGGATAGTCCCCGTAATGCTTCTTGTATTTCTCGGCGAATTCCCTGGCACCCTGGAACTTCACCTGGGGCGTCCAGAGGGTGGCACTGACGACGTATTCGGCGGCATCCTTCGCATTGTCGATAAACTCGGGGATGGCAAAACCTGCTGCTCCGCCGGCAAAAAGTTTTGCGTCTACCCGGAGTTCCTTTATCTGCTTCATCAGAAGAGATGCATCCATGACGTAGGAGACCATATACACAACGTCCGGTCGGGCCGCCTTTACCTTCGAGAGGAGGGGTCTGAAGTCCACTGATCCGGCCTCATACCTTTCCTTCATCAGGACCCTGGTCCCGAGCTTTTCGGCGTCCTTCACCATCGCCTCGGCGCCGGAGGTGCCGAAGGCCGAGCTTTCATACAATACCGCGATTGTTTTCGGCTTGACGACCCGCCTCAGGAAATCGACCACCCCGTCGCCGTAATGGCCGTTCACTGCATTTTGACGGAAGACGTACTTATAGTGCTGCCGCGTGATATCGTCGTCGGCGCTCGCCACTATAAGGTAGGGGGTCTTCCGCTCCTCTGCGACCGCAGCTACTGCCTTCGCACAGGCGGAAGTGTACTCACCCACAATAATGGGTTGTTTATTCACGTCGATCAGCTTTTCGACGATCGCCCTGGCAGTCTCTGGTTTTGCCCCTGAATCTTCGAACGAAAGCATAATCTTCCTCTTTTTTATTCCTCCCTTGGCGTTGATCTCTTCGGCGGCTATCTCATAGGAACGTTTCATCATCTCCCCGAATTTTGCCTGTTTTCCGGTGAGGGGCAGGGGGATGCTCAGCTTGAAATCTTCCGCGAAAGCGCCTGCCGCAAAAAGTGATACAACAAATACCGCCGTCATAACCAACAATACTCGTCTCATATCTCCTCCCATTAATGATTATTTGCCTTGCAGTTGCAAAGAATGCCGATCAAGGTAGAGTCCGGCGTGATGAAAAACGTCCATAGTCGAGGCTCCGCAGCATGCATGCACTCAGGCGAATTCTTTTCATATCCGCACCCTACCTCATGTCTGCGTTTACGTGAATCAGAACAATGATCTGCCGATTCTATGGCGTTTTTCAGCATGTCGGACTCTCTCCTCCTGCAACAATAAGGGCTACAGACAGTTTAGCCTCAAGCTGTACGGTTTTCAATTAAAAAAAGGTATGTGATGACATTGAGGAAATATCTTCAGAGGAGGCCGGGTGACTTTTCGGGGAAAGCGGGGCGGCCATGCCGCCCCGCATGCTCCCTGATCAACAAGGCATCAACAGCGCATCAATGCCCGTGTTCTTCTTCAAGTTCCTCATATCCCGTGAACATCGCCTTGATATGCGCCGTGGCGGTATGTCCCAGGGTCGCCAGATAGATATGCACGAAGAGGAAGGACATGAAAAAGAGAAACAGAAACACATGGACCGTGTCGACGATCTTTATTCCGCCGGCAAGGCTGATGAAGTCGGAAAACCTCTTTGCGTCCCATAGCAGCAGTCCCGAAAGCAGCTGAAGCGGGATAAGCAGCAGCATGATCGCCAGGTAGGCCATCTGCTGCATCGGGTTGAACTTGTTGTCGGGCGTGCTGTGGTGCGGGTTCGGTTCTCCCATCAGTATCCCGTACCCGTAATATCTGGCCTGTTTCAGGCTCCCCATCACGAACTTCTTCAGGTTCAGGGGGGGGATATAGATTTTTATCTTTCCGCTGACGATATAAAACACCAGCCAGATGAAGAAGTTGAAGATGAGGATAAACCCGAAGATATTGTGTATGTCAACGGCTTCCCTGAATTTCATGAGCCCCAGTATTTCGCGGTAGCGAATCTGCAGGCCGGTCACTATCAGCACGATGAAGCTGATCGCGTTTACCCAGTGCCAGATCCTGACAGGCAGCGGATGAAGGTATATCTTTTTCATCTCTTGCCCTCCTTTCTCATGTTGTTCATCCTTTTGGCCTCACGTATAGGAGAGGTGATGGCCCTCAACGTGATATGGGCGATAGGCACCGACATGCCGCCGAAGACCATCAGGATGCCGATCCAGTCCAGGACCTTCAGTCTTGTGCTCCCGAGAACGTAGAACTGCTTCAACGAGAGAAGCGAGAACATTGAGCCGAGCACCTCGGGTTTTGCCTTGTAACGCGTCATCCTTCCATCGGCCTTTACTACCGCAACCGTGACGCTCTTGAAAAAGTCGGATTCCTGGCTATGACAGTTTTCGCACTCCTTCACCGCATTTTTCTTGAAGGAGAGCTGGTGCGCCTCAGACCCGTTGCTCACATCCATCCGTCCGAAAAAAGTCACCTTTGCATTGGAGCCTTTTTCATTCAGCCGGCTCACGAGGCTCCAGAGTTCGTCGGACTCGATGCCGTCACCGTGGGGGTCCATCTTCCGGGCCATCCCTTCATAGGTTCCCCCCATGAGTTTCAGCATCTGCTCCTCGGTAAAGGGCTTGCCTGTCTCCTGGTCGTAGAGCCGGAGATAGATCCCCTTCCCGGAACCCGGCGAATGGCAGGCGGCGCAGGCGATCGCGCTCAGGTGCAACGCTGCGTTCGGCAGCCATTTGGCATGGGCTTCTTCCACGTCCTTGTGACATCCGAGGCACGCGCCTTTGATCTTTTCGGTCATCGTCGTGACCTTAACCTCATGGGCGAAGTGACACGAATAGCATAGAGGCGCGTTATGCGTCCCTTTTGCCTTGGCCATGCCGTGAACACTCTTCGAGTATATCTTGAAGATGTCTTCATGGCATTTCCTGCATGGGACGCCGCTGAGGGTTTCGTACGTCTCCTTCGGCCCCACCGAATGGAATCCATGGCAGTCGGTACAGACCGGTGCCTTGAGGTTGCCCTCGCTGATCATCTTGAAATGGATACTCTCATGGACTGCCTGATACTTGTCCGCATGGCATTTCTTGCAGGCCTCGGACACTGCGATAGAGTGTGTTCTGCTGCTTTGGAACTCCTTGACCGGATGAGAAGTTCTCGTGTATTCGGTATGGCAGTCGGAGCAGTCGTGCTTGTTGTGCACGGACGCGCTCAGACCGGCGGCATCGATATGCAGAGACAGCGTCTCCCCGTTCTTGTGTTTCTTGCTGATGTTTTGGCTGTGACAGGTCAAACAATACTGATTGTTACTGCTTAAGGCGGGCTTCCATTCTGCGATGCGCTTCACCCCGTGGGCTCCGTGGCACTGCATGCATGGCGGTCCGTTTGTTTTGTTCGTCAGAAAGGCGTGGTTCGGCTTTGCCTTAAGCTGAGAGTCTGAGTGGCATTTTCTGCATGCTGAAGCCATCGCAACCGTGAACGCGGCCCTGTCTTCATACATGGCTGAATTACCGGGATGCGTGTCGAGCGATATCTTACCGTGACAGTCGGTGCAGTTTAGGAACCGGTGGACCGAGCCTTTGAAATCCTTCTCGTTCACAAAGACGGACATCTTTTCCTTGTTCCTGAAGGTCTTTGTGAATTCCTGAGAAGAATGGCAGCCCATGCACATGCCGGAACTTTGCAGAATGTCGGTCTTTTTGGCCGATGCGAGTTCGGGAATTGCAACGAGAAGTGTCATAAGCGCGATGATCGGCAGCAGGCAGACGTAAAGCATGCCGAGTATCGGGCCGAAGATGACGAGTCCGAATGTGCTCTTTCCTGATATTTTCTCAGCACTTTCTTCAGACATTTTCCTACCTCCTTTTCTTTAGATTTTTGAGTCAGTCAGCAAAATACTACCGTAAACCTCCTTTCAGTGAAGAATAAAATACGGCCGCGAGAATAACCTGCCGTCTTACGAAAAGGCTTTTCTTGACGAAACGTTCCTAAATTGTGAACATTCCGGCGGCCTGTCTCAGCTATAACGATATCAGGAGATGCCGCCTAATGCAATTGGTAATAATTCCTATTTACTATGGGGGAAAAGTCCTATCTCCGTTGCGGCATGACGATTTTCTTCTGCAGTTTATGAATATAATGAGGTGCATCAGGGAGGCACATTTCGGGTATAATAGCAGACAAAAAAGGAGGAATCCATTATGAAGAGAGTTGCAGGTGCGGTTCTGGTAACCCTTTGTATGACCATCCTGGCTGGATGCAACACGGTCAAAGGGGTCGGCAAGGACATCGAATCAGGCGGCAAGGCAATAGAACGGTCTTCCGGGAAATAATAAGTTGGAACGAGCACACAAGCAAAGCATTTATATGTCCGTTTTCGACGGGCCGGCAGGCCCATCGGCGGTCGCATTGCAAAGATCCGGTAAAGCTATTCGATCCTTCCCTCTTTCCTTAGCTTGTCGAGCAGAGCATTAATGCCCGGCATCGCCTCGACCGTTGCCTTTTCCCCCTCGAGAATGGCCTCGTTTCTTTTGTCGAAATCGGCGGAACCGATATAGCCGACTTTCGGCTTTATTACGATGTCGGCCCGCGTAAGCTGAGTAGCCGAGAGTTTTGCATACATGATATTGATTGCCTGCAAGATCGTGTCGATTGTGCCTTCGGGCTGTTTGGTGTCGAGGTCCGCCGAAACATCGACTGCGATCACGATATCAGCGCCGTATCTCCGTGCAGCGTCTACCGCCACAGGGCTGACGACCCCGCCGTCGATGTACATCTTGTCGCCGATCTTTTCGGGCCTGAACACGCCGGGGATCGAGCAGCTCGCCCGGACAGCCGCGCCGGTATTGCCCTTGCCGAACACCATCTCTTGTCCTGCGGGAACGCTGGTGGCGACCGCATAGAAGGGCGTTCTCAATTTTTCAATAGGAGTGTTTCTCACCATGCTGTTAACGTACTCCTCGAGTTTTTCTCCTTTGATGAAACCGTTGTCAGGGATCGTGACGTCGGCGATGTCGCCTTTCTCTATCGAAATCGCAATCTTCTGGATCTGGAAGGCGTTATAGCCGTAGGCATACAGGCTCCCGACAAAACTGCCTGCGCTTGTGCCGACGATCATATGGATCGGGACTCTGTTCATCTCGAGGACCTTAAGGACGCCGATGTGCGCGAAACCCCTTGAAGCGCCTGCGCCGAGGACCACCGCGATCCTGGCCGGTCTGGAAGGAGGCTGCACAGGCTGGTGGGCGCACGAGCCTGCAAGTATTACTGTGACCGCGGCGACCAGGAAGAGCATGAAGAGCTTCATTCTGACCGCACGTGGGCGGTTTCTCCATAAGCGAAGGACGGCACGGTTAGCTGGCATTACGGTTCATTATACGCCTTCTTTTCACACTTAATCCACTGCCCCGGATGGCACGCCTTTGTCATAAACCGCAGGGAAACTCAGAAAGACGATGATAAAAAGACGATCTACCTGAGCGATTTTCCCTGTTGCACTATTCGTACGGTAGTTTTCGTTGTAGGCCCTGGCGGTACAATTGTTTCTGTAATTCCTCCTGGACGATTTCCCATCCATCTTCGGTATGGGGGATGACGCACCGTGAACAGTCCTTCATTCCGGTCGGAAGGACCGTGAAGTCCCCGGGGCAGGAAAGCAGGAAGAGCGGACAGTAACAGAACAGACAGGAGTGCCAGTCCTTCAGGTCGTGACAGGGCAGGAATTCGCATTTGAGATTGATGAAATGTTTATAGTGCACCTGTTTGACAGGTCCTTTCTTTCCCGGTTTTCAACGTATTCTCATTAACTTAGCGCACGATAAGATTTGACAGGCCCTCCCGGTCGAGCAGCCTTATGCATGTTTTGCGACTTTCGACCGGCACGAGGAACATGACCCCTTCTTTCACGCTTCCGAAGAGAATGCCCAGAACGCTTTCCTGCGGCAAGGGCGTAATATCGAACGTGTAATCTATTCCGGCGCCGTTTAGGGCCGTCTCTATCTCCTCCGCCTCGAGAGGTGTCGAGGCAAGGCAGAGTGCGGCAAGCTCCTGTCCCTCAAATTCCTCAGGGAGTTTTCGGGGCACGTCTTTTTTCTCCGTGCGCTTCCATCTTGCTATCTTTCGAAATGAAAATCCCGCAGAGAATCATCAGCCTTCGCACCGGATGTCCTCAGAACCCGAAGATCCCCTTCAGCTTCTTTAGCGGGTTTCCGCTCTCATCCTTCTTTTTTTCAGGCTGCTTGGAAGGCTCTTCCTGTCCTTCTGAGGAGTCCCCACTCTGTTCCTCTTCTACCCTATGGCGCTGTTTCACGCGGCGTGACGACCTTGTTTCTTCGCCCTGACCGAGCGTGGTCATGCCCGTTGACTTAAGTCTGACCTTTACTGCCCACTCAGGCTGCCAGAACTTTTTCGGGTCTTTCGGCTTCGGAGGATAGACGACATTGAGTTCGTCGCCGTAAGCCGTGAACTGGAGCATGCCGCCCGCATCCTTGAATATCCCTTTAGGGATGCTGCATTCTGTCGTCCCGGGGTCCATGATCACCTTTTCCTTCAGGAACTTCCGGACATCGCCGGGCGAGAGAAATCCCATCAGCCCAAAGCCGATATCCGGCACTTCGCTCGAAGACCAGAAGATCGTTTCTCCCGCCTTATCATTATGTGCCATCGCCGATGCCAGATACCCTACGGCAGTGGGGACCTCGCGCCATGCGAACTTTATGCTGCCCTGTGCCCCGCCTGTGATTGAGGTGAACTCAACAGGCGCCATGAAATCGTGCATTTTGTCGATTGTGAACTTCATGTCCGGGATGTAGTTCCCGTGGACGTACTGGTCGCCCTGGAGTGAACTGTCCTTCGGCACCTCGATAAGGCTCTCCCTGTTCGGCCAGTCCGCATATATCCATCCGGCACGCTCGTGCGGCGGGTACTCCGGAGAAGGCGCATGAGCCGACAAAGAACCCATCGCCTTTCCGAACTGCTCAAGACTCATCTTTTCCGTATCAAGGACTCTAGGCTGTCCCTTCCTCACCTCTTCTCCGCAACCCCAGTAGATGAGCATACGAGCCTTCGGCTTTTCGACTTTTTGGCGGGGC